>CAZBEU010000001.1:0-2226 GCA_964491005.1 uncultured archaeon
CTGGCGATTTCCCTTTTTTCTTCTCTCTGCTATAAGTGTTGTCATTATTATTTTACTTCTATTTATTAAACTTCCTTATAGAGGAACAAGCGAAGCCGAGTTAATGGAATTAACTGATTTAAATTTAGAATATAGTTTTAGAATATCTAAAAAAGATTTAAAACAAATAATAGGAAAAAAAACGAATCTATACTTGATTATGCAAGGATTTTTTTCAATTATTCCTGGGACAATTTTAATATATTTTATACAATCTATATTAATAACTTATTATTTTTATGATATACCTGCAGCAATAAGTGGGCAGACTGCTGCTGTTTTTGCAGCTTTAATTGGAATTGGTTATCTTATTGGTAATATTGTTCTTTCTCAACTAGGGGATGTTTTATATCGAAGAAATAGAAAAAATAGGGTTAGATTATCGACTATATGTATGTTATTAGCAATACCAACTGGTCTTTTAATGTTATATCTCTTGGTTCCTGTAGATATAACGAAATTAGATATAGTTTATCCAGAACCATTTCCAAAATCAGAGACATTTTCTTATCTGTTTAAAACAATTGGTCAAATCTTTACTAAATATCCTCAGTTTATTTATTTCTTTGTATTTGCTTTTTTAGCATCATTTCTTAGTGCAGGACCTGTTGCGAATCGTAATGCTGTTATGATTGATGTTAATCTACCTGAACATAAAGGGACTGCCGCGTCATTTTTCAATTTATCTGAACAAATTGGAAAAGGAATAACACTCTTATTATCTTTTATGCTTATTTCATTTTTAGGAAATATGTTTATAACGTTAGAATTTTCAATCTTTTTCTGGCTTCCTGCTGGAATTTTATGGTTTTTTGCTGGGAAAAATGTTATAAAAGATATGGATAAAAAATCACAAATACTCCAAGAAAGGAAACAAATAACGTTAATTGACTATATTTTTGAATTGGATATTCAAATGGATAGAGCTATACAAAAAATCCAAGATGCCAAATATTATATTAGAAAAGATAAAGAAAAATTTCTTAAATTAATAGATGATGGAATTCGAATCTTAAAATTCTGTGAAAGAGAAGGTGAATTTCGAAGTATGACAAATATAACAAATAAAGCATGTAATTTGGGAGAAAAGGCAAGTGTTATAAGAGATTCTACTAGAATCATCTATAAAAATTTGTATCAACATGATCTTACTGAAACTGAAAAAGATAGTCTCTATAAAGATTTAGAACAAATTAAATTAAAAATTGGAATTTTGGAAAAATCAACATTTGGTACAATCCAAACTTATTATGAAGATGCGTATATTAAAATTGTTGAAGCAACTCTTATGAGAAGAGCTGATTTATTGAAATCTCTGAGCAAAATTTATGATGCAATAAGAATTTATGATCGAGTAAGACAACTTCTTAGTGAGAGAATAGATAATGTTCATTCTAAAGCTGATCTATCCGATGAAGATTCTTTTATTTATGAGAAGGAATTAGAACTATATAAAAAGACAAAAAAAGCATTATGGGCAACACAAAATTTACGAGATCAATTTGAAGGAATTTTAAACCATTTAGAGGAACATGGGATTAAAAGACAAAATTTAGAGAAAATATCCGATTTAACTTCTGAATATAATGTTAATTTCTATCAAATAATACTGGATACTTTCGATTATGATAAAGAAACAAAAGAAAAATTGCTTTCAGAAATAAGTTATATTGATAAAATATTCTTAGAATTTGATAAAATATATGAATTGAAAGAATTAAATGTATTTTAGACAAAATTTAGACTTTATCTTCTAAAGAGAGATAGTATTTAAAAAAAGTTAACATAATAGAATTTCTTCTTTTAATACTGTTTTATAATCCTCTTTTTCTGAATTTGTGAGGTCTTCTGATGATTTCCCTTGAGTTCCAAAAAAAACTGGCTCATCGACATCAAAACATAAATTTATCAATAAAAGTAGACAATTCTTTATTTTCTCATAATTATTTATTTTTTTATCTAGCTTGTTAACTAATTTTCTTAAATAGTTTGCATTATATATCCATGTCTCATCATTTATTTCAAAATAATTATCTTTTAATTTTCCATAATAATACTTCAATATTTGATCGTAACAATCGCTTATTTTTAACACCTTTTTTAGAGTAAAATTAGGTTATAATAATTTGTTTAATCTCCTATGGTTTGAAAAAGTACATTTGATATAAAAATTTATCGTAATCTTCT
>CAZBEU010000002.1:0-2111 GCA_964491005.1 uncultured archaeon
TTGAATCTGAAATAAAATTATTATATAAACTGATTGAATTAGAGGATAAATTTTTAGATTTATTAATAAATTTAAGAAAAAAAGATATTATTGAAAGTGAAAAAGAATTATTGTTAAATGAAATTGATAATTATTTAGAAAAAGAGATTCTAGATATTATATTACATTTTTCACCTTATAATTTTTATGACCTTATTGGAGATCTAATTGGACTAACGGATACGATCAAAGTTGAGGTTCTAGAAAAAAGTGCAGAATTAAGAGATATTTCTGTTGAATTAGAGAAAAGATTACAACTTAATGAAAAAGAAGATAAAAATATAGAATTATCGACGCTTATAAAAATAAAAAATTTAATTCAAACTAAATTTGAGTTTAAATCATATCAAGAGTTAAAAATGAATGCAATGTCAGTTAGGATGATTAAAAAAAAAATAATGGAATATGATCTTAATCGTTTTCCGGTATCCATACAGGGATTAAAAGCTTTTAAAAATGCAAATAAAATTAAAAAAACTCTAATCCGAATTATTGAGAATGCTTTGGAGACAGAAATAGATTATGATATATTTGAAAATAAGGTATGTAATTACTTAAAAAAAGAAATAATTCTTCAATTTAAGACAAATCCAAATGATTTTATATATTTTTTACAGAATATTAATGAACAAAATTTTAGGGAAATAATCTATATTTTGAATAAATATGGAATTTTTAATATTCTGCATATTATGAATATGGATGAAGGAATTGTTACAAAAATTAAAGAAAATATGGTAAGATATAACATAAATAAGTTTGATTTATTACAGCTTAATGATCAAAAGAAGAATATATTAAGTATTACAAAAAATACTTTATTAGAAATATATGAAATGAACGTAGAAGATAATATTAGAAATGAAAGGAATAATCTTGATGATTTATTAAAAATGGAGAAAAATGATAATAAGAAATTATGGGATGAAATAGAAAGAAAAATAAATATTTCATTTTCAGATTTAAGAGACTTTAAAAAAAAAAAAGATGTAATTGATGATATTTTTCTGAAAGATTTAGATCTTAATAATTATTCGCAAATTCTCTTTTCATTAGATTTTGAGGAAATTATAAGCAAAATCGTTAAAGATATCTATTTTTTCATATTATCAAAAATTCTAAGACAATTAAGTAGAATTATTGAAGCATATGACAAGATTTCAGACGAAAAAGCATTATATCTTTTAGCCCTAAAAAAAATGTATAAAACAAATAAATCAGAAGAATGGATATGGATAAAACTAGAGGAATTATTAATAAATCGATTAAAAAAACGACAAAAAGAATTAGTTCTCATATTTAATGCAGATAATAAACCATTTCTTGTTAATGGATTTATATTAGCACGATTAATTGATTCATCGTTAGAAAAAACAATTGAAATTTATAACAATTCTCCAAGTCCAATATATCAAAATGTTAAGGATATAAAACTCAGTAAGGATTTGATTTCTCCCATTTCATATTGCCTAGGATATGACCTTATTAAAAGATTTGAACAATTTGAAGAACTAAAAAGACAAACAATTACTGAAGAAATTAAATTAAAAGAACAAAAGATAGAAAATAAAAAAATTCTGATACGGGAAAAACAAAAAACAAGTACTCTTAATTGGATTGAACGCCGAATCACATCCTCTTTAATGAGAATTAATAGCCCAGGAATAAATCCAAATCAATTATACTGGCAAGATAAAGATACAAAAACTACAACAGAAAATATTAAATTACATTGTGAATTGGAAGGGGAAAATCTAGAGAGAATAACAGAATTTTTCCTATTTGCTATAGATAAAATAAAAAGTTTAGCACCAGAGATAAAATTACCAGATCAAAATATCGTGAAAAATGATATAAAAAAGAATATTGAACAAATTTTAGAAAAACGTACTACTCAAAAAAAAGAAGATATTACTAATGGCATAGAATTATATGATGGAGAAAAATATGAAATTTCAAAAATAATTGCAAAAAAGATTGGAAAATTTTTAGATAAAGCATTATATTTAAAATTTAAATCTAAAGTAAAATAACCACTTAATTCTTTATCCATAATTAATACCGAACATAAT
>CAZBEU010000003.1:0-1749 GCA_964491005.1 uncultured archaeon
TATCTGCTATGATATTGAAAGATATAAAAATACTCCCTAAAGATGATTATGTTAATTTTGATGAATTAGCAAAATCAAATATCCTAAATAAAGATGTAGCTTATCACTTAAAGCAAGCAAATGGATTAAGAAACCATATTGTTCATGGTTATAATGGTTTAAATGAATCAATTGCATTTAACGAAATAAAGAAGTATATTCCATATTTTAAAGAATTTAGAGAAGAGATTAATAAATGGTTGAAAAAAGACTAATAGAACAAATTAGAAAGGATTTTACTTTAATTATAGAAAAAAAAGACATTATCGGTATTTTACTATATGGTTCATATTCAAAGAACCAACAAATGAATCGGAGTGATATTGATATCTGTATTATAGCTCCAAATGAAAATTCTATTGAATTATTAGATTTAATAGCTGGTAATATAGATATAATGAGAAAAAAATATGATATTAGAACTTTTTCTAACCTACCATTATTTATGAAAATTCAAATTATAAATGATGGGTTATTGATTTATACTCCTGATAAATTTGATTTATATGAATTTTTTTATAAATATCGAAAATTATGGAATGATCAGCAAAAGAGACAAGAACTATCTAAAGAAGAATTACTTACTCTTTGATTAATTAAACTTCTTAAAAAATAGCTTCAAGAAGAAGATTGAAATGAAAAGATCCAGCTTTTAAAGTTCCTTATTATATTAAGGCTTCGTCTTGTTTTAGGGATAAATACGTCTCTGAGAATAAAAAAAAAATTTCTTGCCAAAATCTATTCAATAAAGATTTTTTTTACTCAAAATTAAAAAATTCTCCTATTATCATATCATAAAAGATGTTTTTTCTCTCATCTAGTGATAAAGCAAGCATTTCTTTAATAAAAGTAAGCTTTTCTCCCTCATCTTCCCAATTAAATAAATTTACCTTATCAATAAAATCCTCTTCTAATAAGGTTATATTTAAATCTTTTAATTTATCTAATTTTTCAAGAACAGAATTTTCTTTAATTATATGAATGAAATTATTGTAAATAAAATCTTTTTTTATAGTTTTTCTAAGATTATTGATTATCGAATTATTCATATCTTATATCATTAATTTTTCAGTCTTTTGATGGATTTATTCAACTATTTTGATAATTCATTTATTATTTTATTACCCTACTATTCTTGTTATCTAAAAATCTTCAGAGCAAAATATTAAAAAAAAAAAAGAAAATAACGTTTATGCTGGTCCGCCATCAGTAATAGTCCAATAAAATGTATCCTTAATTGTATCTCTTGCATCCTCAGAAGCTAAACTATATTTGGAATTACCAGCATGAAATTCAACTCTATTTTTTAAAGTTAATTTGGACCATCCGATTAACAAGCTATCATAATTCATTGTAGATAATTTAACACCCAAGAACATATCAATCATACCTGTAACGCTTGAAACATCCCAGTTGCTAATATCTTGGTTGAATGAAGATGCACCACTGAACATATAACACATGCTTGAGACTTTTAAAACGTTCCAGTTGCCGATATCTTGGTTGAATGAAGTTGCACCATTGAACATATTATTCATACTACGTACATTAAAAACATTCCAGTTGCTGATATCTTGGTTAAATAAAGATGCTCCACTGAACATACCACTCATAAATTGAACTTTTGAAACGTTCCAGTTGCTGATATCTTGATTAAATAAAGTTGCTCCCCAGAACATACAACTCATGCTTGTAACGCTTGAAATATCC
>CAZBEU010000004.1:0-3162 GCA_964491005.1 uncultured archaeon
GATAAAAAAAGATATAATATTATGATTTAACTTGGAACTTCATAAATTACTATTTCAACATGGGCTAAATATTTATAATATGGTGTTGATTTACCCATTGCTCTTTCAATATAACGTTTAATAATTCTTCCTTTTTGAGCAGCAGCATGAATTATTCTACATAATTCAACATCTAATCCTTTATATTCTGCATTGGCCTCAACTTGAGCTAATAACTCATAGATTCTTGCAGCAGCTTTTTGTGGATATCTTCCAGCATACCACTTGAACTGTTTTAAATCATTTCTATGAGCTTGTTTTTTTTTATATCTTCTAAATGGTACTGATTGATCTATACTAATTACTTTTTCCAAAAACTCTTTAGCTTTTTCAAGTTTCATACCTTTAATTACAGCACATATTTCTCTTGCATGTTTTGGTTTTATTCTTAGATCTCTTCCTGAAGCTTTAGCAATTCTTTCTACATCATATTTCTCTTCTGTAAATGAGTATCCCCAATTTGGCATAGTTTATATTCACTTTTTTTTATATTTTTTATAATTTATTTCAATGGAACATATTTTGAACTTCTTGTAGCACCAACACCAGGAGATCCATGTGTTATTCGTTTTCTTGTTTGTGAGAATTCTCCAAGATAATGGCCAATCATATCTGGTTTAACTTCAACAACTTCATATGTTTTTCCATTATATACCCCAATTTTTAATCCAACCATTTCTGGAAATACTATCATATCTCTCACATGAGTTCTTGTAAGAATATCTTTTCCTCTTTTTTTGGCACGGTAGGATCTTCTTAATCTTTCTAAAAGTTTCTTTTGCCTTGGAGGAAGACCACGTTTTAAAGAACGTCTTGCTCTTGCAGGTAATAATTGTATGAATTGATCCATATTCATTTTTTTTAAATCATCTAAGGTATATCCGCGATAATGAAATTTTAATTTATCAAGTTCTTTATCTGCGTCAAGTTCATCTTCAATTTCATCCTTTATTTCTTCAGAAGTATCCTCTTCTACTTTTTCTTCTATTTCTTCATCTCTAGGTTCTTCGTCTGGAGTCATCTTAATCAAATCTTATTGTTCCGATAAGTTTTACAAAATTTTTTTTTTTTTTTTAATTTTGTTATTATGAGGATTAGATCAGTGTTGTATAATTTTTTAATTTTATTGATCTTGATTGAAATAAAAATTTGAAAATATCAAATTATAGAAGAGAAAAAAACTAATAAACGCTTTTTCAAACTAAATTTTTTTTATTAAAAATAATTAGTATATTGTATAAAAAAAAGACACGTATTTTGGGATTCATAAAATTTTTTTATACTCTTTTACTTTTTCATGAATTTCTTCTAAAAACGGTATGGATTCTTGAGCCCCTAATCTTGTAATTGCTATTGATGCTGCTGATATTGCATATATTATTGATTCGATTATTGTTTTTTTTTTGCATAATTGACTAGCCAATACACCATTAAAACAATCTCCAGCACCAACAGTGTCTATTGCTTTTATATTAAATGAGGGAAATATAGTTCCTTTTTTATTTAAAACATCATATAATATACAACCTCTTGAACCTAAAGTAGGGATAATGAATTTAACCCCTAATTCACCAATATCTTTACATGTTTTTATAATTGCATTAGAATCAATATTTGAGCTCTTTTTATAATGCTTTTTAAAACCTAAGATAGTATGTAATTTAAAAAGCTCTCCTTCATTTGGTACAAGAATATCGATATTTTTAAAAAGTTCTTTTGGAATAGATCTTAAAGGTGCTGGATTGAGTATCTTTATAACATTTCCTTTTGAAGCTATTTTAAAAATTAGTTCAATAATTTTAATTGGAATTTCCATTTGAATTATTAAAACAGTGGAATTCTTGATTATATCTCTAATTTTTTTTATTTCAATGATATCTAATTTTGAATTAGATCCTGGAGCTACACTGATCATATTTTCTCCTTTATCATCAATCAAAACGAAAGCAACTCCACTTGGATTTATTGGATCTCTTATGATAAAATCAGTAATTACGCTATTATCATTTAGGCTTTTAATCATCTGATCTCCAAAAGGATCTAAACCTATTTTACCGATAAAAATAGTCTTTGCACCAGATCTGACAGATGCTATGGATTGATTAGCCCCTTTCCCACCTAAGGATTGTTTGAAAGTTCCACCTGTCACCGTTTCACTAGGTTTGGGTAATTTTTGAGAATAAATATTTAGATCCATATTACTGGAACCAATTATAAGAACATATGGTTCAAGTTTAGAATTTATCATTATTGTTACTCAAGAAAATATCTTTACTTATGAAGGTAATGAATTGAGCTTAAATAGAAAATCATTAACTCATTAAATCCTTCTCTTTTTAACCATCTAATCATCTATTATCATATTAATGTAAATTGATTTCTTGGTAAAGCAATTTCCTATTGTATCATGCATCTATGAACGAGGAATAATTCTACTTATAATGAGATAATTTTCTATGATAAGTAGGCTAAACTATGATAAAAATGCTTATATAATCGTTGGGGATCAGGATCTTTAGATCATATTAAGTTCATAGTGCCAATATCTTAGATTTTTTTAAGAGGAATTATCAAAATAATTTATGTTATTCATTCCCTTCCTAAAAGAAATGGTTGTTTCTGTATTATTAATGAAAAAAAAAGAAAAAATTTTAAAGATATAGATTCTATTTGGAATCAAATGGTTTTTATTGAAATGTGATTTTATTAGTAATAACTTGAGAAATTAGAATTAATTTTCAAGTTATAATAATAATAAAGGTGTTAACAATTAGAAAAGATAAAATAATTGGATTAATTGTAATGATATTGGGTGCCGCTATAGGTATCCTATATGTGCTAGGTTCAATTGTTGATTACCTTATGGTGGAAGTTTGGGATTATCCCCTTGGATTCGACATAACTACATCTTGGTTAGGATTTGATGCTTTTAAGTGGCAATTTTTTGTTGTAGTTCCTATGTGTATAATTGTAGCATTAATTGCTGTAATTGCTGTTTGGATAGGTTATAGTATGCTTACAACACCAGCACCAGTACCTTTAGAAGAACTTGAACAAGAGTTAGCTGCTGAAGAGAACGTTCTAAATGAGGATGACGACTAGTACAAATGTTTTAGTCTTTTT
>CAZBEU010000005.1:0-7465 GCA_964491005.1 uncultured archaeon
GATTTATTAATTCATACAATAAGACTCAATTCATCCCATTCTTAAAGGAAGGGGTCTTTTTGAGTCTCAAAGGATAAAAATCTAAAAATTGAAGTGAAAACCTATTAAAAATATATCTTGTCGTTATGGATTAATTGGAGAGAATTTGGAGCTCAAAGAAAATATCAGTATGGAAGTAGATGATAATGGAATTATTTCAAAAATATCATACAAGGAACCAAAAAAAGAATTAGATTTTTTACAAAATAAAAATAATTATATAGCAATTCCGGGATTTATCAATTCTCATACACATATCGGAGATAATTTTGCTAAAGAAATGGGTTATAATAGAGAACTAAAGCAAATCGTTTCAGCTCCTATTGGATTAAAACATAGGTTACTCGAAAGAGCATCCAAGGAAACTAAGACTTTAGGAATTCAGTACGCGGCTAATGAAATGTTATCAAATGGTATAACCTTTTTTATAGATTTCAGAGAAAGATCTATTGATGGAATTAATCTACTAAAAGAAGCTTTAATTGAATCTCCAATAAATTATCAAATATTTGGACGTTTTGAATCAGAAGAGGAAATAAGAGATGTTTTTCAATTAGCTAACGGAATTGGATTATCAAATTATAATAGAATTAATTCAAGTAATCTTGATAGACTTAAAAAATTAAAAGAGAAAAATGAAAAGTTAATCTGTACTCATTGTGCAGAAAAGGAGAGAGAAGAGAAACTCATTCAAAAATTATTTTCAGATAAACTAATAGATGTTATTATTCATGGAACTCAATTTAATGTTGAAGATTTACAAACATTAAAATTAAATAATATTGGTCTTGTCCTATGTCCAATAAATAATAGTTATTTTGGACTTGGATTTCCTCCTATATTAGAGATTATTAAATTAGAAATTCCAATTTCCTTAGGTACAGATAACTTTATGACTAATGCACCAGATTTGTTTGGCGAAATGAGATATCTTTTTTATATTTTCAAAGCTTTAAATAAAGAAAATAAAGAACTAACCTTATCTGCTAAAGATTTATTAAAAATGGTCACAATAAATGCAGCTAAAACTTTCAAAATTGATGATAAGGTTGGGTCTCTTGAGCAAGGAAAATCTGCGGATTTATTTATGGTAGATTTGAATGATATAAATTTTTATTCTGCAGAAATTGAGTCTAGTCTTTTTCATCCTTTAATAGTGCAAAGAACAAAAGCAGAAAATATAAAAAGGGTTTATATTAAGGGAAATCAAGTATTTAAAAGATAATAATAATTTTTTTCTATATCTTCAATCAATTATCGTAGAAAGAGGAATATTCGAAATGAAAAATGAAAGACCTTACATCATTCTTAGTGCTGCTATGACAATTGATGGAAAAATTGCTTCTAAAATAGGAGATCCAGATCTTTCTGATGATGCAGATTGGAAAGAAGTTCATAAACTGCGGAAAAAAGTAGATGCTATACTGGTCGGAAAAGGGACAATAATTAAGGATAATCCAAAATTACATATAAAATACTATGAGCATAAAGGATATTACAGGGTTATATTAGATAGTAACCTATCAATTCCTGTAGATTCTCAAGTAATCACATATAAACCAGAAAGATATACCACAATTATATGTACTAAAGAAGATATTTCAGAAGATAGTGTAAAAAAATTTGAAGAAAAAGGCGTGATAGTGATAAAAGCAGGAAAAGAAAAGCAAGTTGATTTATTAAAAGTGATGTCTATATTAAAATCAAAAGGAATTAATTCAATAATCTTAGAGGGAGGAGGTACAGTCAATTGGAGCTTTATAAAAAATGATTTAATTGATGAAATTCGATTAACTATCGCTCCTTGGATAATTGGAGGAGTAGATGCAATCAGTTTAGTTGAAGGTGAAGGTTTTAAAAAAATGATTGATGGAAAACGATTTAATCTTATAAATGTTAAACAGCGAAATAATTACGTTATTCTTAATTATAGAAGGAAAATCTAATGAATTATAAATTTGTCAGTAAAAATATTAGTAATTTGTCCATAATTAAGCTAAAGGAAAAAATAAAAAACTTAAGAGAGGATTTACCAAAAGATAATAGAAATACTATTACATTTTCAAAAAATTTTACATTATCTCTATCAAATTATTGCATTAATCAATGTAATTATTGTTATTATAATCATAGAATAGAATCTAAAAAAAATACTATTTTACTTGATCTAGATAACATTAAAAACATCACTAATAACGCATTACAATATGAATGTAAAGAAGGGCTTATATTATCTGGTGAAAAACCAGATTCTTTTCCAGAAGTTAAAGAAAAATTAGAACGATGGAATATTCAAAATTATATTACATATATTAAGGATATTTGTGATTACCTTCTTGATAAGAGCATATTACCCCATATAAATATTGGCTTAATGAAATTTAAAGATTTTATACTATTAAAAGAATTTACAGCAAGTATGGGACTAATGTTAGAAAGTACATGTCTTAGATTATACAAAAATGGCGGAGTTCATCAAAAATCACCAAGTAAATTACCCAACGTTAGAATCGATCATATTATAAAAGCAGGAAAATTAAAGATACCCTTTACAACAGGTTTACTCTTAGGAATCGGTGAGGATTTTAAAGATAGGATAAAAGATCTCCTTCTTATAAAGAAGATTCATGAGAAATATGGACATATTCAAGAAGTAATATTACAGAAATTTGAATCCAAAGAAGTAATCAACTATAAACCCAAAAATGAATTATCAATTAAAGAATATCTTAAAATAACGGCAATTGCTCGAATAATTTTTAGGAACGAAATTCCAATTCAAGTCCCACCAAATCTAATAAAGGGTTTTGAAAAGGAATTTATAGAAATGGGAGTAAATGATTTTGGGGGTATTTCTCCAATTACTCCTGATTTTATTAATCCAAAGAAAAAATGGCCTCAAATCGATAAATTAAAGCACATCTGTAACAATTTAGGATATAATCTTAAGGAACGTCTTCCGATATATAAAAAATTCATTACAAAAAGATTTTTCTTATCAAATAGAATTAAAAATATCATAGAAAATTATTCTGATAAAATTTATAACTGATATACAAAATATTTTTAGAATATTAAAATTATAAATCCATAATGATAATGCAACATTATTTAGATAAAATTTCTCCTAAAATAAACAATATCTTGAAAAAAGTACTTAATTTAGAGGAATTAACTCTTGAAGATGGATTAGAATTCTTAAAAGTCACAGGGAAAGATTTTCTCGCAGTGCAAAATGTTGCTAATCATATGTGTTTTGAAAAAAAAAAAAATATTGTTACTTTTGTGATAAATAGAAATATTAATTTTACAAATGTTTGTTATAAAAAATGTAAATTTTGTCATTTCAATCATACTAATTCTCATCAAGATAAATATACACTTACTATGGAAGATATAACAAATAAAATCCTTGAATTAAGTAATTCAGAATGTACTGAAGTATGCATTCAAGGAGGAATTAATCCAGATTTAAATATTGAATATTATTTTGACATACTTCAAACAATAAAGAATATTGATCCAAATTTACACATTCATGCTTTTTCACCACAAGAAGTTTTTCATTTATCAGAATTAATGAATGATGATATTGAGAATACACTGAAACAACTAAAAAAAGCAGGTCTTGATTCTATTCCAGGAACAGCCGCGGAAATATTGAATGATAAAATTAGAAAAATTATTTGTCCAAACAAGATAAATACATCAAAATGGATTGAGATAATTTCTACTGCTCATAAATTAGGTATTCCAACAACTTCAACAATGATGTATGGACACATAGAGAGCTTAAAAGATCGAATTGAACATTTGGAAATATTAAGAAATATCCAAAAAAAAACAAATGGAATTACGGAATTTATAGCTCTACCATTTATTAATCAAAATTCTGCATTATTAGATTTAAACAATAATCATTTGAATCATAATTATGGTATGGATGATTTAAAATTATTAAGTGTAGCAAGACTTTATTTGAATGATTATATAGATAATATTCAATGTTCTTGGGTTAAATTAGGACCAAAATTTTCTCAAATTTCTTTAAATTATGGAGTAAATGATTTTTCTGGAACATTAATAGAAGAGAATATATCAAAAAGTGCAGGTGCAATATTTGGAGAGTATTTACAAAAGGAACAGATTATAAAAATTATAAGAAATGCAGGTAAGATACCTGTTCAACGAGATACACTCTATAATTTAATAAGATATTATTAATTTTAAAGTAAAATCTAATCTTAAGTTCAATTTTAATACAATTTATTATTTCTTTAGATATATTTAATTATTAAAAATAATTTTTCCCATTATCTTCCCAATTTTAAATTTATTTATTAATTTTCCTCAAATTAATATAATTCATCCATCTATTCCCTAATATTAGTGTCTTAGCCCATTTTATTCCCCAATCAAGGAAAAGCTTTAAATATAATCATACAATATTTAATATCATACTTCAAAGAAAGTCGATTGATACGAATTATATCCAATGATTCAATATTTTCTTTTATAAGAAAATATAATTAAGATCATAGTTTATAATGGTAATTAAAACGATCTTTATATCAAACCAAGTCATATTTAGGAATATTTAGTTAATATTATTGGATATTTTTGGCGCCTTTACATTAAAATTGATGTAATATCTTGTATATTTATTAAAATATTCCCTTAAATTGGGATTTTATTACTATTTTAAAATTATAGAGAAACATTATTGAAGTTGATGGTCCAATATAGGACATCCCTGGTCAGTGGAAGATGAAGGTTCGAATCCTTCGAAACAAAATTAGATTTAAGGATATATGAAATCTCATATAAAATAGGATAGTACTTGTGGTCTAAATGATTAAGACTTCCCTCTGTGAGTAGGAAAATATGGGGTTGAATCCCATCAAGTGCTCCAAAAAAAATGGTTTTGATTATAAGGATTTGTTATCATTCTTCATTTTGAAGTGACCTCAATATGGGAAAAATGAACTAGTACTCCTAATTAAGGAGATCATTAGGCCTCAAGAAATGACTAAGCTGTTTCTTGTTGAAAAATAGCATTTACCCTCAAAAATTGAGGTATTTTTTTGCTTGTAGTCTAAGATGGTAAGACAGCCCTCCGAGGAGAGAGGAAGATATGGGTTCGAACCCCATCAAGCCCTTATAAAAAGAACTAGATAAAAATAATACCTAATTTTATCTTAAATCCATCTAGAATTATTAATCTTCCTTGATCTATAATAAATTGCCCAAATTATTCCCATAATGGATGATGCTGCCCATATTCTTCCCCAGTTATGACAAAGCTTTAAATATAATCATATAATATTTTATATCATACTTCAAAGAAAGTCGATTGATACGGGTTATATCCAATGGTTCAATATTTTCTTTCATAAGAAAATATAATTAAGATCATAGTTTATAATGGTAATTAAAGCGATCCTTATATCAAACCAAGTCATATTAAGGAATATTTAGTTAATAATATTGGATATTTTTGGCGCCTTTACATTAAAATTAATGTAATATCTTGTGTATTTATTAAAATATTCCCTAAAGTTGGGATTTTAGAATTATTCTAATATCAAAAAGAAAATTTTCAAAGGTTTATGGTCCAAGAATAGGATATCTCTGCCACAGAGAAGAAGGTGCAGGTCGAGGCAGGGGCCTGCTAAACCTAAAAAAAAATTTATTAAATATTAAATAATTGAAATATATTTAAAATCTATGGTTTCTCGTCCAATGGGAGGATACCCCTGTTCAGAGGGAGATGAAGGTTCAATTCCTTCGAAATATAATTAGATTAAGAATAGATTAAATCTCAGCCAATATATGATCTTGCTTGTGGTCTAAGATGGTAAGATTTCCCTCCATCAAAGAGGAAGATATGGGTTCGAATCCCATCAAGCACTAAAGATTTAGTATTGGATGAATCATTTGGTTTTGATTATAATGATTTGATATCATTCTTCCTCTTGAAGTTGCCCTCAATAAAGGGAAAAATGAACTAGTACTCCTAAGTAAGGAGATTATTAGGCTTCAAGAAATGACTAAGCCGTTTCTTGTTGAAAAATAACATTTACCCTTGACAATTGAGGAATCATTTTGCTTGTAGTCTAATGGGAAGATTCCCCTCAAGGAGAAGGGAGATATGGGTTCGAATCCCATCAAGCCACTATGAATATTATAAAATTAATTCCTTTTTTCCTTCTAGTTCCATAATAGATTGTTATATTTATTAGATATTTATTTTTTATTAAATTTATTTTCTAAAACTTTCGAATATTGAAAAAGTTCCAATAATGAATAATATTGGAGCCAATAAATTGAAAAAACTAAATAAATTAGAATCATCAAAAAAGAAAATTAAGATTTCTTTTTCCAAAATAGATCCAACTGCAAACAATAACACCCCTACTAAAATAAATAAGAATTTTTTTTTTATAGTTGTAAGATTGAATGTTATTATTATATTTTTTCTATACAAATTTTTAAAATAACATTCACTAAAAATTAATAAAAATAAAAATAAGCTTTTTTATGTTAAAAAATTTGCAATTGGATCCTAGAGAGCTTGAATTCATCAATAAGATAGAAAAATTAACAAGAGTTAGATGTTATCCAAAAGATAAAATTAATTGGAATAGTAAAAAATTAGATGAGGAAAAACCAACTAATGCTATTTTTAATATTGTAATTAAAAATGAAAAAATTACAGAATTCCTTATTTTAGGAGCTAAATTTGAAGATTTTCCAGAATTTAATAATATTTTGGATAAGTTAAAGATTTTCTCTGTTATTAGATCATACTTAAAGGAGATCCCTGAATCATTATTTAGTTTAAAGAATTTAACTCAGTTAAATTTATCATTTAATGAAATTAAAGAAATACCAAAATCTTTTGAAAACTTAAAAAATTTAACAAAGATAAATTTCAAACACAACTTTTTAACAACAATTCCTGAAGAAATCATAAATCTTCCCCAATTAAAATCTCTTATAACTCAAGGAAATCCTATTGAAGAGTTTCACCCTAACTTCCCAAATTTAAATAATTTAATTAATAAATATCATAAAAAGGGTTTAAATAAATTAGAATCAGAAGTATTAGCACGACTTGAATTGATATCAGGGGTAAAATTAAAACAAGTTTATCATCGGGGGATATTAAATGGGTATTATATCAAAAATAACTCAATAATATGGTTAAGATTATTCAGTGTAAGTCTTAAATCTTTACCCAAAAATATTTCTAATTTAAAAAATATTACCTGTCTAAATCTTTCTGGAGATCCTCCACATGAAGAAGAAGGAGTAATAGGAGAGAGAAATGGTTTACAAAAGCTCCCTAAATCTATTGGTCAGTTAGAGAAATTAAAATGGCTCTATCTCTCAAAATCACAATTAAAATCCATACCATCAGAAG
>CAZBEU010000006.1:0-1895 GCA_964491005.1 uncultured archaeon
ATTTTGTAATAGAAGGTAGATCTATAACTTTCCAGATAAAATTCAATAAATTGGAAGCATTATTAAGAGGGACTGAAAAATTCATCTGTAATTCTAATAGTAGTTGATTATTATTTTATTATATTAGTGTATTTAAGTTCAATTCTAAGTTTTTTAAAGTATCTAATTCAATTATCGGAACCCGTCCAGGCGTAGGTTTGATGCCAAAACTCCTCATAAACGATGTTTGCGATTGAAATGTTCCTGAATTGACTAATAAAACATTTCTATAGTTTCCAA
This sequence comes from uncultured archaeon, assembly GCA_964491005.1. Lineage (GTDB taxonomy): Archaea > Asgardarchaeota > Lokiarchaeia > Sigyniarchaeales > SOKP01 > JAFGOA01. The sequence continues at coordinate 280 of CAZBEU010000006.1, forward strand.
TACCATTTATGTGAAGATGACCTGTGTGAAAAATGTCTGGAATTTTATCAATAACAAGCCAATCCTTAGAAATAGGTGCTATTTGAGTTTTATTTCCAAAAGAGGGAGCTAAATGTCTACAAATTAATAATTCTTTCATAGTATCAACAGATCTATTATTGTCCAATCCAGGTATTAAAAAATTAAGATCAATAAGACTATCACCGTGATATACAAGTGTATCTACTTTATGGGTTTGAATATAACAAGGATTTCCTAAAAGCTCAATATCAAGATCTAATAAATCTTGGGAATATTTTTTAGGTACTGCGGGTCTAGGTAATGCATTTCTAACAGGTTCATGATTTCCAGAACTATAAAATATTTTTATATATTCAGGTATTTGAGATAATAGTTTAGCCGCTTTATTATATTGATTATATATATCAGCTATAACTAAATCCTTTTCTTGATTTGGATACACCCCAATACCATCAACTAAATCACCATTAATTACAATATATTTTATTTTTTCTGCGTGTTTTCTTATTTTATCGTTCTTAATATCACCCCTCAAGAATGAGATAAATTTATTCCATAATTTTTCTTCAAATTCTCGGCTTCCAATATGTATATCTGAAAGTAAAACAATTGATAACGGATCTGGAGATTTTTGAGGTTCTATTCCCCTAGGAATATCAATTTTTGAAACCGCATTAGCAAAAATAATACCATTACTTCCATTTTTTCCAGGATTAAAAGTTCCTTTAACAAAAAGCATTTGATCATTTATTGTTCTCTCTATTATTTTCATATTTTCTCTATTATCAATATCTTTCTTTACAATAACATTTATAGTCCCAGTCAGATCTTCTAATGTTACAAAATAATTCCCTTTTTTTGTATTTCTTATGTTTGTTACAAATCCAATAGTTGAAATTTCACTACTTTCATTAAATCTATGAATATTCTTTATTTCCTGTGAAGATTGAGTCTCTGGTCGTCTTAAGATCAGTTTACTCAATCGTTGAAATTTGTCTCGGGTTAAAGAATAAAAATCATTATAATCTCCTGAAGTAAATATTTTACCAGAGGGATCTTTCTTAATTTTAAATTCAGGATCATAATCTTTGGCTAATGGATTGAATTTTAATTTTAATTTAGATGATTCCATTCTGTTTATTTTTTTTTCAATTTCTTGGTTTATTATAATTTCTTTATTAACATTTTTATGAATTTTATCAATAGTCTTTGGAATTTCAATAAATGGAATTTCTTCCTTCTTATTTTGTTTTATTTTTAGTTCTTTTTTATCATTTAATTTTGTGGAGTTGTTTGTATTTATTAAAATAGAATTCTTTTTTTCTTTAGATAGAGTCTTTTTAGAGGGCGAAATTAATCTATTCTTTATTTTTTGATCATCATTTTTTTCTTGAATTTTTATATTCTTAAGTGATTTTTGAATATTTTCATTAGGAATTTTGGTTAGTGTATCTATAGTAAGATGACTTTTAAAAGTAGGGATAAAACTTAATTCTTTTATAATTAAATCTAAATTATACAATGGCTTATCTGTTGTTAGAAGAAAATCTAAAACAGAAGGTGAGATATTTATTCCAGTATTTACCAATCTCTTT
>CAZBEU010000007.1:0-3592 GCA_964491005.1 uncultured archaeon
AAGCGCACTGAATGAGATCCCATGAAGCGTGCTTGCATATTGTTTGAGAGCACGCCATGAAAATATGTTTTCTGGAATCAAGAACCAATCACTGAGACATGAAGGAGTTTGCCTAATCTTTTTCAGTGAATTAAGAAAGGAAAAAGGGTCTATGAATAGAGATAGGGCACGTGTCAAGCTTGTAAGGCTTTATGACAAAATAAGTAACCAACGAAATGATTGGCAACATAAATTGTCTTACTGGATGGCAATAACACATGATGTCATTATCCTTGAGAATCTCAACATTGAGGGGATGAAAAAATTCAACACAGGTATTGCTAAAACTGTCACTCTCGATTTTTCATGGGGCGAGTTCACACAAATACTTGACTATAAAATGATACAGCAAGGAAAGCATCTTGTGAAAGTGGATAGGTTCTATCTCTCTTCTAAGGTTTGTTCAAACTGTGGTTATAAATATGATAAGTTGCAGCTCTCTGATCGTGAATGGAACTGTCGTGAATGGAACTGTCCTGAATGTAATGTTCATCATAAACGAGATGTGAATGCATCAAAAACGCTCAGGATTGAGGGAATACGTATCTTAAAGGAAGAAAGAGGAGTAACGGTCATTAAATCATCTACCGCGGGAACCACGGGAAGTCACGCATTTGGAGATCGTGTAAGACCTGTCAAAATGAAGGCAGTGGTCGATGAAGGATGAATCCAACTCATTTAGGTGTTGGTAGTTCAAATATTCTTTTGTGGCAGTATTTACATGCATAATATGATGGTCATTCTCCGCTTATTTTACAAGAGAAATATTTTATATCATCATCACTAAGTTCCCACATAATAATGAAAATCCCACATTTATATATATAATAATCTAGAAAATTATTCAATTCTTTTTTAGAGAGTATTGAGTGATGTTATAATTTTTTATTTAAAAAAATAAAAAAAAAAGAAAATAAATTAATATACTGAGCCTATTATAGATTTATTTATATTTTATTGATAAGAGAAGATCATTTTTGGTAATCTTCTTCCTATTAGCGTGCATTGTAAATTTTTTAGCTTGTTCAGTAAGACCACGAGCAGATTTTTCTAAATGGTCAATTAAGAGATCAACAGCATCTCTTGCTACAATACTTGCACCTTGTTGTTTCATTAATCTTCTAATAGGACTCCAAGCAAAAGTATGTTTTTTTTTAGCCATATTTATATTCCTCCACTTTTTAATTTTAAAATATTGGTTTTTTATTTGTTTTTAATTTATTTTTTGAAGTACTTAGATATAATTATATCTGAAGAGATATTTAAACTTATTGATTAATTGGTAAGATAGTAATACGTTAGATTAAAAAAAATTACGACAAAAATTTATAGATAATATATTAGATAGTAGGTGTATATAGGTTATATCTCTAAAAAACTGAGAAATAACTATAATTTAATCTTAATCAGTAATTATTGATATTTTGATATTGGAGAAAATGATATTAAGATCCCTAAGTTGACTATTTTTTTTATTTATATTTTTATTTTGATAAAAATATCAATTACATATTAGATATAATAAAAAAACATCTGTGAATACTTTTTTAACATTTCAATCTAATCTTGAATAAAAAATTCTATAAAAAATTGAGATTTAAAAATTTTATTTTATCTTAATATATTATTTATTTTGCCTGTATACTAAGAGTTTGAGTCGATTTATAATAATGTTCCTTATTGTTTCACAACAATTTCTTCTTGTGAAATAAAACAAATTTAGAAATTATTTTCTTTTGTATTTTAAACAAATTATTTCAAATAATAACAAAATATTAATTTAATATCAAATTCTTATTTATTAAAATATCTATTTTTAAGTATTCTACTATCAAATAATTGGAGAAAAGAATGACAGAAATAACCGTTCCTGGTGCTTGTGGAGTAGCGATAAAATGTAAAGATGGAGTTATTTTAGGAAATGATAATCGTGCTACTTGGGGGTATACTGTATCAAATAAATCAACCCGAAAAGTTTTTAAAATAACTGAATATATTGGATTAGCAGCTTATGGTCTTATAGGAGATTATCAAATTCTTGTTAAGATCTTAAGAGCACAAGCAAATTTATATAAGTTAGATACAAGAGAAAAAATTTCTACAAAGAGTTTAGCTAAATTAGTCTCAAACTATCTATTTTCTAGAAAAATGGCACCTCTATATACTAATCTTGTAGTAGCTGGTATGGATAAAGACGGTCCAAAATTATATACTTTGGATGCTATTGGATCTTTAATTCCTGAAGATTATGGTGTTGCAGGAACAGGAATGTTTATGTCTATAGGATTGTTAGAAGCAGAATATAAACCAGATTTAACTGTAGCACAAGGAGAGAAATTAATAGAAAAAATCATCCGAAATGCTATGAAAAGAGATGTTATGTCTGGTAATGGTATTGATATTCTTGTTATAACTAAGGATGGATCTAAAGAAAGACATATAGATATTGAAGAGTTGGGAGAATAAATTAAATTATTTCTTAACTTTAATTCTGAAATTACCTTATAATTTTTTCCTCTAATAACATTAAGATTTTATTTACTATTGCATTTATCTAAATAGCTCAATATTTATATAGCTGGTTTTTAAAATTGAAGTTGGTTCATAATTCTTTTGGTAATATTGTGGGTTTCACCAAGGAAGAAATGTTGGAAACTAAAGAAAATATCTTAAAATATAAAGAAGGCAAGATTGAAGAATCTGAATTTCAATTATACATTGAAGATAAATTTCCAATAAAATTTTTGGATTTGAGTGGTGAATATCTAAAAAATCTAGATATCTTTATTGATTCTTACTTAATTACATCTAAGAAAAAAAAATTTGGTATTTATGATGAATATCCAAAATTAAAATTAGAAATAATAGAAGAGATCAATGTTATTTCAAATAATTTATTGAATTTAAAAATGAATGCTCAGAATTCAATTCGATTTCTAAAAGATTCTCAATATTTAATTAATTATATATCAAAAGTCTCAGAAATATCTGAAAGTTTATCTAAATGTAAAATAAAAATCGAAGACTTGATAGGTAATGAAGCGCCTTCATTTCAAGATTCTTCATATTTATGGATAGAAATTCAAAAAATAAAAAATCTTGAATTTAAAATAATAAAAATTCCTGAGAATCTTTTAATATGGAAAGAAATCATGGATTTATATGAATTTATAAAAACTGATATTGAAAATAAAGATATAAAATCAAAAAAGAAAGAAAATATAGGAAATATTACTTTTATAACAATCTATAATTGTGTTCATCATGTTAAAAATAAGAACCAAGAGCTTTTACAAGAGTTATTTTATCTTCTCTATAAAAATAATATCTTTTTTGAGATAACCGAACAAGAGTTTCATAATATTGTTGAAAGAAAAGAAATTAAAAAACAATTGAAAATTTTCTTAAAACCACTAATTAAAAATTCAATACTCTTTGAATTAAAAACTATTATTGAAGATATTCAAAAATTTGATGAGGAACATTACACTAAAGAAAAAGAGGAAAAAAAAAACAATTATGAACAATTATTAAAAGAAAAGATTTCTCATTT
>CAZBEU010000008.1:0-5225 GCA_964491005.1 uncultured archaeon
GGTAATCAGATGATTTTAGCAACAGAAATTAATGATATTATGTTAGATTTGTATGATTATGACACAAACACATATTACTTTATAATACTAGCAAAAAACGAAATTGGAGAGACATTATCTAATTGTATAGAGATTGATGTAGATCTTAATCCACAAACAATACCAGAACCATTTATTCTAAATAGTGATGCAACATCTCCTTATGATAATGATGGAATTTTTACATTATCTTGGGAAGGATCAGTAGGAGCAGATAATTATACTGTCTATCAATCGGATAGCTATATATCTATAATTGATGGAAATCAAATCATTTTAGCAAGCGAAATACAAAATACAAAGTTAGATTTATCTAATTATGAAGATGGAACATATTTTTTTATTGTAAGTGCACAAAATGAAATTGGTATTCGATTTTCAGCTTGCATTATGATTGCGGTTAATCTAAATTCTGAGACTGTTTCTTTTGGAGAACCATTATTATTTATAGGAATTATAGCAATTATAAGCCTAATAATTAGTGTTAGAATAAAAACTATAAAACTCAGATGAAAAAATTATTTTTAAATTTACTTTATTTTTTTTATTTTTTTTCTTATGATATTATCATGTTATTAAATTCTAATAATTAATATTAACTTTGAAATATAAACAGTAATCTCTAATTTCATAATAATTAAAATACTTATAAAATAGAAGATTACAATCTAGTAGGTGAATTATTTAAAAAGATCTAAAAGAAATAGTCTTTTATAACATTATCAATTGGTCTCAACACTTTTAAATCACCATCCCATTCTCTTAAAATGTTAGAATAAATTATTTCAATTTTTTCAATAAAATTATTGAGTAAAATTTGAAGAGAGTCTAAATTCACTTCACAAATCAATACACCATAAATGTAAGATCCTGGTTGAATAATAATTATTTTTCCTTTTTGTTCAATAACAGAAATATCTTCTTTATTACTTATGTGTTCAAGCATCATTTTAAGACTTGTAATGATTCCTGATATAGAAGAATTATATGGAGACTCATCTTCTCCTATAAAAGATTTCGTATATATTAATAAACCTGATTTATGTATTATATAAAGACTATCGATCTTTTTTTGCCAATCATATTCTAAAAATGATGGAATAGACATAAAAAATAAAAATAGAATGAATAGTCCAAATAATTGCAAAATATTACCTACAACACGCAGAATTAATCCAAGTGATATTATAATAAAATCAGTCGTTAAAGCAAAACCTAAAATAGTAAAAAAGATACCAAATACCAATTCAAGATATTTAGATTTAAAATCTCCCAAACTCGGTTGTGATTTAAATATTGTGTTTAATTCTTTAGAATAAAATATAAAAAATAAAATAAAAATTACCCAAAATGTATGAGTTGCAACTTGTCCATAATTTATATTTATACTAATAAAAAGAATGTACAAAATAATATCCCCTGCAAAGATTAATGTAAATAAATATTTTTTTAGGAAGATCTTATACATTTCAATAATAAATATAAATATAAGTGCTCCCAACATAAGTGTGATATATCCACAATTTAAATATATTAATCTTAACTCTTGTGAGATTGCATAATGATCTCCCAAAATGAAAAAAAAAATCATTAAGGATAAACCCAAAAACAAAAATGCATATCCTCTTTCTTGATAACTTTTTAATTTTTTTTTAAATTTGAGTGTTCGATGCAAAAAAATTAGAGCAAATTCGAAATAAAGAAAAACAACAATCCATTCAATAGTTAATAATAAATTTGCTATAGCACCTGTCAATGGAAATTGAATTTGTTCAAAATTCATTAAGATCACTTATTTTTAATTTGTTTTTAATATATTTTCAATTTTTTTATTAAAATCTAAAAATATTTGATTTTCTTTATCTTCACATGAATCCAAATCATATAATATATTGCCATATGATTTAATAAATTCTTTTTTAATCAAATTCAAAAAATATTGAATACTTATCATCTCTTTTTTAATTAAAAGACAATATGTGAGAAAAGAGAAATCTGCCTCACCTTGAGTTAATAATATAAAATACTCACCTTGTCTTATTTTTTCGATTTTTGATTCTTTAGATTTAGTTAAAGAAGAAAGTAATTTTTTTATCCCAATAATTCCACCAGAAAATATGATATTAAAGCTATCAGTACTATCTTCTGATCTTATTTGGTCATTATTTTTATTATCAAATTTATATTGATATAAAATTTTTAGTTTATTTACATCAATAATATACAATTTTAATATACATTTTTGCCAATTAAATTCCAAGAATATGGGAAAATCATAAATTGAATAAAATACAATTAACTGCCCAAATAATATTAATGGATTGGATATAATTGCTACCATATTTTGTTGTTCAGAGGAAAAAAGAGAAGGCATTTTCTCAGCTCCAAATACTATAACTATAACAATAATAAGTTCTCCTATAAGTAAATATACAAATCGATTTCTAATATTACCCTTAGATTTCTGTATTAAACTAATATGAAAAAACAATAAATATAATCCCCCAATAAAAAGAGCAACCAAAATGAGGACTCCTAAAATAAATGTATTAATATTCATGAATATTAATATTAAAATTGATAAGATAATAGTAATAATAGATATTATTCTTGTTATGTTAATATTAATAAATTGATTAAATGTCTTTTGGGATATTATCAATAAAAACGATAAAATACCTATAAAAACTAAAATATGTGAAAGATTCATAAAAATACTAGATAATTGTAAACTATCAATATAAAAACTGTTAATTGTGCGAATAATAATTCCAGTAAACCCAAATCCATATAGTAATCCAAATGCTAATAAGATTTTATTTAATTCTACCTGTTCTTTTTTAACTTTAAAATAACGATAAAAAAAATATACACTTATCTGATAAGCAATAATCAATACAATAAATATAAAAGGATAAAGAAATACCCTCAATCCATTTCCCATAAATAATCATTATTGGTTTTTATTTTTGTATTGTTTCAATTTTAAATAGGAGCTTATTATATTAATGCCCTATATTAGGAAATAATTAATTAAATTCAAATATAATAAGTATCTTTTATGTTCTTTATTATCAACAAATATTATAATTAAATTTAAATTAACAAATCCTTATAATATTGACAATACTTTTTTAATACAATATATAATTTCAAGAATATATAAAATATTACCTCTTTAAAAAAAAAATTATATAACAATTTCCAGAGGGGCTAAGGATTTCATTTGATGCAGCTTTTAAATTATGTGTATTCGGAGATTCCGGTGTAGGAAAAACTTCACTAATCAACCGATATGTTACAGATAAATTTGAATTAGATATAGGAAAATCTATGGGAACTACTGTTAATTCTAAAAATTTGATAGTCCATGATTTAAAGATAAACCTTCAAATTTGGGATTTTGTAGGTGATGAAATGTTCAGACCTCTATTATTCAACTATGCTCGAGGAGCTTTTGGCGGATTATTTATTTATGATATTGCTAATAAAGAAAGTCTATCGAAGATTGATAGTTGGTTTTCTCTTTTTCAAGATAAGGAATCGAATAATCAGATACTAATACCTATTATTTTTGCGGGGAATAAATCAGATTTAGCCTCAGAAAGAAAAGTGAACCACGAGGATGCTTTAAATGCCTCGAAATCTTACAATATACTTGAATATTTTGAATGTTCTGCAAAAACAAATGAGAATATAGAAATATTATTTAAAACACTAACTAATGAAATAATGAAGAGATCTGAATTTATCTAGAATTTTATAGAGGGAAAAAAAAGGATCATTCATCAAGATTGATGATTTAAAACTAATTTCTATTTTCCACTTAAAATTTATTCTTTATCATAGGAAAATATTAGTTCGAAAAGTACACCTCAAATCTTTATATACACATTATATAATTTTATATAATCTAAATGAAAATGATTTAGTGAAAAAAGTGGCAGATCATAAAAAAAAAATGAACAAATCCCTTAAATATAGCTTATTTATTTCAATTTTCTTTATTAGTTCATTTGCAATAATGATAGACACATATGCAACCGACATTCAAGTACCTCCAGACACACCATTACCACTAACAATTCGAATTAATCCAACAGGTACTAATTCTATCCCAGAGAAAATTGCAGTATTTTTATATGATACGGCAGTATGCAGTCAAAAAACAATTGAACGTTATATTAAAATCATAATAAGTCGTGGATTTACAACAATTTTCCTATTTCCAGATATGAAAAATCCTTTTGATGGAATATATTCCACAGCAGATTATGAAGGACCAGAAGATCAAATTTTCTTTTATTTAGCAGGACATGGTGATAAGTCTAGTGTTTATTTATTTGAAAAAGATGATGTTTTTAATGGGGTACTTTATTATAGGACATTTGCTTTAACATTAGCTCATAGTTTTGAAGCTATGTTTATTGGAGTATTATTAGATTCGTGTCATTCTGGTGCTTTCATTCGAGCTGTTGAGGATTTAGAAATACAAAATTGTGTTGCTATAAGTTCCAGTGATGCTGATGAACTTTCTTATAGATTCCCAACAGTTTGTGAATGTTTCTTCTCTTATGCTTTTTTTAATCATTTAAGAGATGAAAGTCGTTATGCTAATTTAAATAGTGCATTTAGCGATGCGAGAGAATACGTATGTAATCCATTAGTATCTTATCCATATTTTCAATATGAGCTACCTATCCGTTATTTTTTTAAAATATTTAACCCTAATCAACATGCTCAAATTAGTAATCATTATATGGGATTCTTTATAGGTGCTATACTATTTTCATACTGATATTCTGCAGGAATTTTTAATTCTCTTTTTTTTTTTTAATATTGTTTCTCTGTTTTTATGATACAAATAGAATCCATAATTAAATGAGATATCTTTTATTCTGATATCGAAAATTTTCTCTTTTCTTTTAAAGATATAACCAGTTAATATATTGTCTTAATTTCACTTTATGAAGATGTCATAAATAAAGATCGTGAAACTTCCGCTTCACGATGAAGTGTAAATATTCTAATATTTTTTCTATAATATCATAGTGATATAATAAAAATTATGAAATAATGTAGATTAATAATATTTTTTAACAGAAATAATGGAATTATTAATTATAACAAAAAAAAATGAAAAAAAAATATAAAAAAAAGAAAAAAAATTTATTTAGTCTAATTAA
>CAZBEU010000009.1:0-1669 GCA_964491005.1 uncultured archaeon
AATTTTAATATTATTATTTAATTAAGTTCTCTTTTTTATAAGGAGAAATTGCTCAGTAATTATTAAAATTATCATGATCCAAACTAATATAGCCCCTGCATTTATCATTATTGTTCCGTTATAATTTATGACTATTTCCATAGTACCAGTTAAGTCGGCATCAAAAGGAGTAAATATATAAAGTAAACTAGGAATCAATATCAGAATCGAACTTATTATCCATGTAAATCTTTTTATTTTTTTATTAAAATTATCTTTTATACTTAAAATTGCTAATATCATACCAAAATACATTATTATCCCGAGAATTATAACTTATATATGATTTACATGTATCCAAGGAGAACCCCCATATTTTTCTGAATTAATAAGGCTATTTATAGGTTTTAACTCCACTATTCCAATTGAGGAAGGATTAATGAAACTCATATAGTTTGTTATATTGTACATCGGCAGAACGAGAATAAAGAACATTAATGCGGCAAAAATAATTCTCAATATTTTTCTAATTGTTAATGTTTTCTTTTCATTCATATCGATCATTTTTAAAAATTATTATGTTTTTTATAAATAAGTAGATATACCCATTGTTAAAATATTTAAAAAATTTTTTTTTTAAATATTATTTTGTTTTCAATTTTTCTTAAGAAAAGAACATGTTCATCTGAAGAGATAATATATTTATGAAATATTATAATCATAATTAAAATTTTAAATCTCTTTATAATACATATTATAATGAATCTTGGGAACAATAAATTAAGGTTGGGAATTATATATGGTTCTACACCAGAAGCGAAAACATTTGCAGAGAAATTTATTGGTCATCTTATAAACAATGATCAATTTTGTACCGCTTGTGAAGATTTAGAACTTAAAATCAAATGTGATAAATGTAGAAAAGGATTAGTGAGTTTATCAGATAAAATATATTATTATCATAAAATTGGAGAAAATATTCCTCAATTTATTGACGATCCAAATGAATTTCTTCCCTATAACCTTCCAGAACTTGACTTTTTATTAGTTATAAATATCCATGAAGATTTACTCTCAGGATTACCTCAATTTCTGAAAAAAAAAAAAGTAAAAGCCGTCATAATACCATTAGAAGATCCCTTATGGGTTCTTCCGGGATTACAAATTCAAGTACTAAAAGCTTTTGAAAAAGAAGGTATTCAAGCAGCCTTTCCCAAACCATTCTGTGCTCTTAATAAAGAAGAAGATGAATATAATAAAATAGGTTTTAATATCACAAGACATCACCAATATATTGATCAATTTATTGATATTTTTAAAATAGGGAGACCAAAAGTATCCTTAAAAATTAATAAAAAAGAAAATTATATAGAAGATGTATGTGTACATATAAGTGCTCCTTGTGGTTCTACATATTTTATTTTACAGCAGTTAAGGAATGATTATTTTACAAAATTTAAAAATCACGATATATCCATTAATGAAAAAATAAGTAAAGCTCATCACTCATATCCCTGTAGTGCAAGTATGGATGCAGACAATATCTTAAAAGATTCAATACTACACATTGCTGGATATATTATCCGAGATTTTATACGTAATGAATTATGTATTGATATAGAAGAAAATAAAAAATTAACTTATGTGATAAAATAGATTTACAACTGACCTTATTCTTAGGAATTGGTGT
>CAZBEU010000010.1:0-2389 GCA_964491005.1 uncultured archaeon
CAATTTGGACTTCCATATCACTTAGAAGGTAATCTAATTTCCTAGATTTTCTACCTGCTCCCAAAATCGTATGTAAATGGAAAATTTCATCTGTGCTAAATATTAATGTGATCTCGCCAGCACCTAATAAAAAGAATTCAAAAATATCGGGATAATTTTTAATTACCCTTAAATTTTTAGTAGGATATCTTTCTGCTGTTGTTACTATTCCTTTTTTATGATAAATTTCATTACTCTCAATTATCCAATAATTTAGGCGAGTGTTTATTAAAGCAACAGATAATATAAATCCAAGTAAAATACTGATCGATAAGTAAAATTCAGTGGAAAGTTCCATATTAAATAATTGAAATTTAGGAAGGTCTACAGAAGGTAATATTAAAAATATTAAAATTATTAATGCAATAATAAGTATTAGAAACATCGTAAATACTTTTGTCAAGGAAAAATCAAATGAGATAATAAAGAGATTTACAAAAAAAATCCCTATCCATAAATATCCAAATAAACTTATTGTGTTGTTAGATATAAATTGAATTAACCAAAAGATAAAAGAAATGAATAATAATGGCCAAAAAAAGATCACTTTTGAATAATTTCTTAAACATACTGTATCTTTTTTATTGTTTTTACCCATTTTTTTCTAACACACTCCTTATAATTTTTTAATATACTTCAATATTCTAGTATATACTTGTATATTTAAATATTATGAAAAATTAAAATTTCGCACTTTAAAGGATTAAAATAGGAAAATATGAATATTAAAAATGTTAGAAATAATAAAAAACAAAAAAAATGAAGTTACTAATTTCAAATATATCAATAGATATTATGGTAATCGAGGTCTTCCCTTACGATGAATAGCCATTCCAAATACATCTTCAGCACCTTCTAATACCATTTCTGATATAGTAGGGTGAGAATGAATAACTGAGGCAATATCATGAGCTGATAATCCAAATTTCATTCCTAAAGCAATTTCTGCAATTAATTCAGGAGCTTCAGCACCAATACAGGACGCACCTAATATTTTTCCATCCTCTTTATTGGCTAAAAACATTATAAATCCTTCTTCTTCACCCATACATTTTGCTTTTCCTAAAGCAGCATAAGTAAATCTTCCCAGGGTAATGCTTATATTTTTGTCTTTTGCATCAGCTCTCCTTAAACCTACAGATCCAATATTTGGACTTGTAAAGATTGTTGCTGGAACTACAGAATAGTCTGGTTTCATAGGTTTGATTTTAAAACCCCCAATACTCGACAGGGCATTTGCTACAGCAACATCTCCTTCATACCGAGCAACATGAGCTAACATAAGACCTCCAGTTACATCACCAATTGCATATATACCCTCTATATTAGTTTCAAGCGTTTCAGGAGTTACATATATAGAACCACGACTTAACTTAATATCCAGTTGTTCTAAACCAATATTTGAGATTTCTTTTTCTCTACCAACAGAAATCAAACAATAATCTCCTTCAAAGACTTTTTTCTCAGCATTCTCAATTTCTTCCTTTGGAATGTTTGCAGGACAAGTTGTGACCTTTACTCCTGTCTCTGTCTTTTCAATTGATAATACATTTTGAGAAATAAGTAATTCAATACCCATTTTTTCAAATTTATTCATTATTTCTCTTATAATCATTGGTTCCTCAGTCGCTATAGGTAGAGGTAAGTATTCTAAAACAGTTACCTTACTTCCAAAAGTTGCGAAAATATTTGCAAATTCACATCCAATAACTCCAGCACCTATAATTACTAATTTTTTTGGGACTATCTTAAAATTAGGATGCAAAATATCTGAGCTTGTTAAAATTCTTTGATGATCAATATTAAAATTAGGAATTAGTTTTGGAGATGACCCAGTAGCTATAACTACTCTTTTAGCTTTGATAGTTTTTACATCATTTTCACTTTCAATTGATAAATCAAAACCATTATTTATATTTCCACCAATAATTTTTCCAAAACCATAAAAAACATCATTTTTCCATGATTTTTGTAAGCTTATAATTCCTTCAACTAATTCTTGGACAATTTTATTCTTTCTATCTACAGCCTTTCCAAAATCAATACTAAGTTCGCATGAAATACCGAATTCATCACCATGTTCTCTTATCTGTTGTATAAGTTTTGTTGAAGCATATAAAGCTTTTGTGGGAATACATCCCCAATTTAAACATGTACCACCTAAAGCCTCTTTTTCAATTAAAGCAATCTTAGCTCCATATTGAGCAGCTCTAATTGCGGCATGATATCCTCCAGGACCTGCACCAATAATGGCTAAATCATAAATATCATCATTCATTTGTTATACCCTTGATTTAAATGACCCTAAATGTACTTTTATTTATTATTATCAAAAATCTACAATCAAATT
>CAZBEU010000011.1:0-3710 GCA_964491005.1 uncultured archaeon
TTGAACAAGAATTTCTATTTTTTTATATTTTCGATCTATTATTACACTTTTAATATAATTGATACTAAGAAATACTATATTATTCAGTATTTTTAGAGACTCTGGGATAAAAAGTGTAAAATCTGTATCATTAAGAAAGTAAAAATTCTTTATAATATAATTTTTATTCGTTATTAATTCATAGGTTGGAAAATTTTTTAGTTCTTTAAAAGAGAGATTTGAAATATTCTTTATATGGAGATATCCCTCTTGAATTCCAGAGATACATAGAAATAATCCATAAGTAAGTAATAGGATAATCACTATTAATATCCATCCAACATATAACATTAGGATAATCGTTAATACTATCAGAAACAATAATAAAACTATCAGTGGTGTTAATATATAAACAAATTTTAATAAATTTTCATTTTTAATTCTCTTCCACAGAATCCATTCATCATTAAGCATAAAAGGTTTAAGTTCTTCAAAAATTAATCCTAAATTATATCTTGGCATTACGATCAATAGAAGAAATTATCTATTTTATATATAAGAATTATATAAAAATATGAATAGTATTTTTAAAAATACTTGTCTATCATTTAAATTATAATATTAACTCTGTATATGTTATTTTATATCTGCAATCTTATTTAATAATATACTATTTTTTAGTATTTTTAAGAATCTATCGAATATAACTAACTTGTCAATAAAAAATTATATGATTTAGGATATTAAATTTATCTTGTTAATTCTTTTATCAAATTCTTATTTTCTGGATATTTTTTTATTAATTCCTTTCTTTCTCCCTGAACATAATCAATATAATCAAATCCTGGGGCTACAGTTGTACCTAATAGTGCAAAATCCCCTCCATTTATTAATTTTGCTCCTTGCCAAACGTCTTTTGGAACAATTACTTGAACTTGCATATCCTCTAAAATTCTATTACCTAAGATTATTCTTTTACTTGACCCATCAGGATATAATTGCAACATTTCCACTGGATCTCCGAGATAAAAATGAAAAATTTCATCGGATCTAAGTTTATGCATTTCAGAATAGGTATTTTTTGTTAAAAGATAATAGATTGCTGTTCCTATGCTTCTTTTACTGTTATATCTTTCTGGAAGGGCCTCTTTTTCTATTATTTCTGAAGAACGATATGTTTCAAAAAAAAATCCTCCTTCTTTTGGGTGTGGTATTAATTTTAATTTTGTTATAATTTCTTGTACATTCATATACTCGATTATAATTTATTTTACTTAAAATCATTAACTGAATTTTTAGGATTAATTATAGCCTATTTTTTAAGTAGTTAGTAAAAGGTAAGATGTGATTAAAATAGAAACAAATTTATTCTATTTAGAATTAAATATAATTATATGTATATGAGACAAATAGAGTGTACCACTCTAACTATTGGATTTAAGCCCAAGACAGGGCAAACATTTAACACTGGTTATAAGAATTAATCCAATTAAAATCGTCTCTATCACCTTTTCTATTGTTTTCCGATCTTTTATTACTTTCAAATCATCACACCTCAACACAAGAGATGATTTTATTTAACGATTATTTTTTTATAAAAGAATATGTATGTAGAGATTTATTAACAATAAATGATTTAGATGGACTTAATTCAATTAAGGGCTCATTTAGACAATTAAAGAGCGCAAAGCTTAAATTTAATATAATCCTTGAAATAAATAATCATGGAAAAGATTAATATTGGTATATTAGGAGCTACTGGAATTATTGGTCAAAATTACATTAAATTACTGCAGGATCATCCTTGGTTTCAAATTACAGATCTAGCAGCATCTCCTCAATCTGCAGGAAAATCATTTATAGAAGCTGTAAAACATAAATGGCAAATGTCAATACCCATTCCTGAAGAATTAAAAAACTTAATTGTGAGAGATGTTAAAACTTTTGATTCTATTCCTGAAGATGTTAGTTTTGTGTTCTCTGCTGTTAATATGTCCTCAAAAGAACAAGTAAAAGAAGTAGAGCTAAGATATGCTAAAAATGATATTCCTGTCGTTAGTAATAACTCTGCACACTGAATGACTTCAGATGTTCCAATGATTATAGGTGAAATAAATCATTCTCATGTCAATGTAATCTCCATTCAAAAAAAAAATAGAGAATTCAACAAGGGATTTATTGTAGTAAAACCTAATTGTACTGTTCAAAGTTATCTTACGCCAATATATGCTTTAGAAAAAGTAGGTTATAAAATTGAAAAGTTAATTATTACCACTTTAAATGCACTCTCTGGTGCAGGGTATCCTGGAGTTGCGTCATTGGATATTATAGATAATATCATACCTTATGTAGGTGATGGAGAGGAGGAAAAAACTGAGATCGAACCTCATAAAATACTAGGAAAAATAGGGGATAAAGGGATCATAAACAATGATTCTATCAAAATTAGTGTAACTTCAACAAGGGTACCTATTGTAGATGGTCATACAGCATGTGTTTCTGTAAAATTTAGAGATCAGACACCATCAAAAGATGAAATAATTAGAATATGGAATGAATTTCAATCACTTCCTCAAGAACTTGATTTACCATTTGCCCCTAAACAACCTATTATATATTTAGAAAACATTGATCGTCCTCAACCAAGAAAAGATAGAGACAATGATAAAGGTATGGCAATTTCTGTAGGAAGATTAAGAAAAGACTCAATCTTTGATTATAAATTTATTGGATTAAGTCATAATACTATTAGAGGTGCTGCTGGTGGAGCAATTCTAAATGCAGAACTTTTAAAATCTCAAGGATTCATTTCCTATTTTTTTTTTTTCACTAATTACTAATAAAGCTAAAATAATAAAAATATGATAAATATCGAACTAATAAAACTTGAAGAACTCCCAGATGAATTTAGAACTTTATATCTAAATTCATTACCAGAACCACAAGAGTTACTTTTAGAGTTATTGGTTTGTCCTTGGGAGGAACTGGAAAGACCAACTTCAAATAAGTATTTTATAAAAAATAACCAAATTAATATTGGATATATTATCATTAGCACCAAAAATATACTCCTTGAATTCTTTTTAATAAATGAATATATTCCTCTTTGTGAAGAAATCTTTAAATTAATCATAGAAAAACTGTTAATCAAGAAAGTTTACTGCAAATCATTTGATTTTTTATTATTAAAATGCTGTATAACATTCTATAAATCTATTAAGATAAAGGGAGTATTATTCAGAGATATAATTAATAAAAATATTGAACTTCCTCTTCCAAATATTAGTGTTCGATTGGGAGATCCTCAAGATTTTGCTAAAATTTTAATATTTAAAAAAGATTTTTTCGAATGTGAAGGGGAAATAAGATACTTTTTAGAAAATAAAAAATTAATTTTATTTTTTATAGAAAATGAAATATTAGGATGTGGTATCTTTTCAAGAACCATTAAAAATCGTCCAGATTATGATATAGGGATGGTTGTTCATCCTAAATATAGAAGAAAAGGATTTGGGGCATATATAATTAATTATTTAAAAGAGTATTGCTATAAAAACAACTTTAGACCCACATGTGGTTGTGCATTTGAAAATATAGCCTCAAGACGAACTTTAGAAAAAGCTGGATTTATAAGCAAGCATAATCTTTTAGTATTTACTTTTTAAAATAAACTAAGTATCGTATTTTTTTATTTTAAGTAGAATTCTGTGTCATCTTGATTAAATTCTCCG
>CAZBEU010000012.1:0-7727 GCA_964491005.1 uncultured archaeon
CATTAACAGTAGGACGATAGTCTCTACTTGAAGAAAATTGTAAATTAAGTCCAGCACGTTTGAAAAATGAAGTAACAACTTCTTGAAGACTTCCTTTAGGAATTGTTATTTTTAATTGTTTTTTGTTCATAATAAATCAAATGAATAAAAATTTTTATCAATTTGTTAAATTCATTAAAAATTATGAAATTTATTATAATTTTCAAGGATTTTTTTTTTATACAATTTCTATATTTTCAAAATAATTTTAGTATTAGTTTTATTCATAAAAAAAAATACTTTTTAAAAAAAAATAAATAATTGAGATATATATTGTATTTATTAAATTATCTTATAATTAAAGAAAAGAAGATATTGTTGGAAAATGGTACAATTTGGAATAATGTTTAATGTTTTAGAGGGAGGAGTTATAGACCCTATTGATTGGAGCAAGGATCAATTTCAACCAGATCGATCTATTATCGTTTTAGATGAATCTCAAATGTCTTTATATCTCTGGCATGGAACAAAGCAAGGTTTGGTTGCTAGAAGGACTGCGCTTAGACAAGCAGAATCATTAAAAGGTCATGGTTATACAATTGGAAAAAGTATTATCGGAAGAGACATTAAAGAACTTAAAGAAATAGATGCTAGGAAAGTAAAAAGAGTACCTTTAGATACGGAGTTAAATGATGAATTGCAGCAAGTACTAGAAAAAAAACATAAGAAATTAGATAATTTTATAGTTAATTTTGATTTATCAGGGGTAGCTTCCGTAACCAAGCCGACCACGGCATCAAGTACTAAAAAAGAGCCAAAACCAGCAGCTAAACCTGAACCAAAAATAAATTTAAAACCTGAAATAATGTCTCAAGCATCGCCTGAACTAATTAAAAAATCGCTTCCTAAACCAGTAGTACACCCAGGACCTATAGAAGAAGCAAAAAAAACAGCAACTCCATCTATTAGTGAAGATGATTCTATAAAAGCAAAAGTTTCTTTTGTAATAATATCGATATTAGATCATTATTCTGATATTTGGATAAGTAAGAAAGATGATGGATCTTATTCTGTAGAAATGATGGATGGTCCAATCTGTAGTTTCTCTATTACGGAAGACAGAATAAAATTTAGTTCAAATTCTTTCTCAGGAATATCAACTAATATTAAAAATGCAATTCAAAAGAAATTTGTAGATTTAAACAAACTTTTAAAATAATTTTTTATTCTTTTTTTTTAAAAATAACAATACATTTTTATTTTCATTAATTCTTTCAATATGCGTAATGAAGTTCAAAATATTAGCTGAGTTATTTTCTTCTCTGGAACATACATCTAAAAGACTTGAAATGATAGATATATTATCAAAATTTTTCAGAGAAATTAAAAATAGTAAAAATTTCAATGATCTTGATAAAATCATATATCTTTTGCATGGACAACTGGTTTCAAACATCCACCAATCTAAGAAAATGGGAATCGCAGAAAAAATGCTTATTGAAGCATTATCCCTTCATTCAGGAATAAATAAAAATAAAATTAGAGAAATTCTAATTAAAAAGGGAGATATAGGATTAACAGCAGAAATTTTGCTTTCTCAAAAAAAAAAACAAAAATCTTTAATGGATTTTGATAAAAATAATCAAAAAAACCAACCCTCAATAGAAATTTCAGAATTATATTCAGAACTTAGTAAAATTGCTATAACAGAAGGAAGTGGCTCTCATGATATAAAATTAGGAATTTTACGAGGTTTATTCAGAATATTAACTCCTTTAGAAACGAAATATTTACTTCGTATTATAACATCAACTTTACGTATAGGTGTTTCAACTCAAACAATTATAGACGGTTTAGCTATTGGGATTACAGATAAAAAAGAAAATCGAGATATTATTGAGCACACTTATAATCTCCATCCCGATTTAGGTGAAATAAGTATTGATTTGGTAAAAAATGGAATTAAAAAACTGAAGGATATAAAAATTTCATATGGAATTCCAATAAAAGTTATGTTAGCTTCTCGTGTACCCTTTTTAGAAATAATTGAAAAATTAGGAATTCCATTTACAGCAGAATATAAATTAGATGGAGAAAGACTGCAAATTCACAAACAATCTGATAATGTAAAATTATTCTCTAGAAGATTACTAAATATATCAGATCAATACCCTGATGTATGTAAGGCTATTGTCGATAATATAAAAACAAATAATGTTATTTTGGAAGGAGAAGTTGTAGCAATGGATGCTTTCTATGAAAAAATGCTTCCATTCCAAGTATTAAGTAAAAGAAGACGAAAATATGATATAGAAGATATAAAAAAAGAAGTCCCAGTTTGTTTATTTTTATTTGATATATTGAAACATGAAGAAGAAGATTATATTTATAAGACATTGCCAGAGCGACGAAAACAATTAGAAAAAATAGTAGTCGTTAAGGATGAACTGAAAATAGTAAAAGCAAAAAAAATTAGTTCTACTGAAGAATTAAAAGATTTCTTTAATGAAGCAAGAAAAAATGGTACTGAAGGGATAATAGCTAAATCTATCAAAGAAGATTCATTCTATCAAGCAGGTAATAGAGGGTTTTCTTGGATAAAATTGAAGGCTTTAGAAGGTGGAAAACTTAAAGACTCAATTGATATTGTACTCATTGGAGCATATTTTGGAAGAGGAAGGAGAAGTGGAGTTTATGGTACATATATAGGAGCGGTTTATGACACTGAAAAAGAACAATTTATAGCTTTTACTAGGTTTGCTTCAGGCCTAACAGATGAACAACTTGAAGATTTAACTAATCAAATGAAAGAATATAAAATTCAAAATAAGCCCAAAAACATAATATGTGAAGAAAAACCAGATATTTGGTTTTCTCCTGAAATTGTGATAGAAATAATTGGAGATGAAATTACAATAAGTGAAAAATTCTCTACATTAGGATATTCAATGAGATTTCCTGTATTTCAAAGATTCAGACCAGATAAATCCGTTAAAGATATTACTACTGTAAATGAAATCATCCAATTATACAAAACACAATAGAAAAATTAAAAGAAATACTTATTAAATGCGTTCTATAAGCATTCCCCCTAATATAATAGGACCTCCAGAACTATTATATAATTTTTCAGCTCTTTTTAGCTTATTTTCAGTATTAGAATAGATTGTAAAAATAATATCACCTTTGCTTATTTTAGCACCTTGTTTTTTATAAATTCTAACTCCTGAAGTTTTAGAATAAGGGCACCCTGCTGCTTTTGCAATTTGATTAATTAACGCATTATCCACTTGAGTGATATGGCCTGATTTTTGAGCATAGATATCAAGTTTATGGGGACCTAATTCTATATCTTCTGGTAAAATATTAGGATTACCACCTTGTATTTCAATAATTTCTTTCATTTTTGTATACGCTTTTCCTGATTTTAAGATATCTTTAGCTAATAATTGTCCTTCTCCATTTTTAGCTTTTCCTGCCATCTCTAAAAGAATACCTGCTAAGGAAGTTGATTTTTCTACTAAAGAATTAGGTCCTACTTTATAATCCCTTAGAAGAGAAATTGCTTCTTGTGCTTCAATTGCAGGTCCAATACAATGACCAACAGGTTGATGAGCCAAAGTTAAAGCACACTCACTATGAATACCAACATTTTTAGCAATTTGATTAAATATAATTGCAAAATTTTGTCCATCTTTAAGTGTGGGAAATTTTGTTCCTTTACCAACAGGAACATCTAATACTAAGTTTTTTACTCCCATACTAAGTTTTTTAGCTAAAATTGACGGTATCATTAAACCCATAGGATCAAAATGAAGAGGACGTTCGACTTCTATAAAGACATTATCTGCAGGTGCTATATCTAAAGCACCACCCCAAATAATACATGCTCCACTTTTTGAAATAAATTCTTTTACTTCTTCTGAATTAAAAGAGATTGGTGCTAGAACTTCCATTGAATCCGCTGTACCTGAAGGAGATGTTATAGCACGAGTGCTTGTTTTTGGAATAATTAACCCTGCAGCTGCAATTATTGGAACGATTATAAGAGTTACTTTATTACCCGGAACTCCACCTTTTAGCTAAAATTACACTCTGTAATTTTATGTACTATGTTTATCATAGACTTCCGGACCAAAATCAAATTTTCTTCCACTATTGCCTTCTGCCAAGGTTAATGCTGTCATTTCATCAGAATCCATATTATTTATAGAAATACCAGTAACGAATGAGGCAATTTCTATTTGTGACAATTTCCCAGATACTGCGTCCTTTACAATACCATGAATTTCATCAGAATTAAGTCTAAAACCTTTAATTTTTTTTTGAATGTTTTTGTATGATGTAGGTGGTTCAGCAGCTAAAACGGAGACTTTAGAATTTTCTTTTAAATTTTTTATATCTTTAAATGTGTCAGCAAAAACACCTATTTCTCCTGGAGCTACTATAGAATCTGAGTATGCAATTTTTAATATAGCAACCCAATATTTTTCACTTAGGTTTTTAGTATTTATATTTTGAATAATAACACGTTCTCCAACTTTTTGACCTATTTTTTCAGCATCATTATGGTTAAGCACAACATCTTTCATATTACCAGTTTCAAAATTTATTTTTTTTACTATTAATCTCATACTATCATTTTTTTAACAATATGTTGTATAATAATAAGCTTAAATCACACTATTAAATTGATCTTTTTCTGAAAATAGATCTTATTTTTAACTAAAAATTAAAATATAATATATTAGGAAATTATTTCCTAATAAACGAATTCTTATAATTTTATTGCCAAAGGAAATATTTTTTTTTCTTCTACATCATTATTGTCAGGATCTTTAAAGCTAAAATCAATTTCAATCTCGAAATCTCCTGCTTCAAGAGGTCTTGAACTGATTTCCCATTTAATTGTTTCATTAGATCTCAAAGAATAAATCTGTTTTTCAATTGTACCTCTAATAACTCTGATTTGTTCTGGAAATTTAATATTTATATTCAAATCAGAAGCATCTCCCTCACTTTTATTTTCTATCAATATTTCTAATGGAAAAGTCTTATCAATCAGAGGAGTCTTTAAACTTTTTAAGGAGACCTCAAGAGACGTTGGAGGAGCTGAGAGAGTTATTGGAATTTCATTTCTATTTTCAATATAAAATGAGTATAGATTATTCAATAAAAATTCAATTTTAATAGGACCAATTATACTCTTCTCTGTAATAAATTGTGGTTTTATAGAAAAATTATAGTTGAAATTACTTTTCAAATCAAGAATTAATGGTAATCTAGGTTTTGTTTGAATTGATAAATTGTCAGTAAGATTTATTTTAATTCCTTTAATCATAATTTCCTCTATTGTAAAATCATAAAAATCTTTTTTTGCAGTCTCTAATATAGATTGAATGTCAATATCCATATTCATTTGGATAATTTCATTTGTTATGTAATCATCTTTATCTAATTTAATTTCAGGTGTAATGTCAACATTTATTATTGCAATTAAGAGAATATTTTTAACCAATTTTTGCTCACCATTATATAATTGTACATGATGCAGATCTTCAGTTAGTTTATTAATATTTTTTTTCTTTTTATCTCTTAAAGCGATAGTGAAATTAGTTATAAGGTGGATTGTAGAATTTTGTTTGAAAAATTCTTTATCTACTTTCTTTTGAGCTCTCTTAACAACATTGAGGCCCTTACTTGGAACTCCTAATGCATAATAACATATATAAGACAGAAAAGAGAATAAGATATAAGAAGATTCTCTAAGATCTTGATTTTTTAATTTCTCTATGTAGTCAATTGTTTTTTCTAACAATATAAGAGCATTTTCAATATCATCTAATTCTAAATAAGAATTTATAGATTTTCTAAGAGATTTTATGACTTTTTCATGATCTTCTTTTTGTATAAAAGAATCTGCTGCTTTAAAGAAAGCTTCTTGAGCAATTTTAAATTCTTTTATTTCATAAAAGCTTTCTGCCACGCGATAATACATCTTAGCTGCCTTTTTATATTGAATTGCCTTATAAAGTTGCTCTGCTTTTTCATATAATTTTTCGATTTTGTCTTTCTGAACATTTGACATAATAGTTTGAAATATTTCTTATCAGATTATTTTTTATTTTTCTTCATTAAAATTAAATTTTTCTTTTATTGAAATTTAAGTTGAAATTAAATTAACCAAATAATATTTTTAGTTAAAAATTAGGTTAAAAATTAAAAATACCGAATAAACCATCACAAGGTTGTCATTCTATGACCAAATTTTTTTCATAAAAATCATTCATTTCGGTTATTATTTTGTTCCTTCTTTAGAATCAGATACTTTTTTTACTGTATTAGATTCTTTAAAGGGGTTGTTGCCAAGTTTTTCTATTATTTCAGAAATTCTAGTAATCTCCTCTTGAAATCTCTGTCCTTCTGCTGCACTACAATTAAACATGTGTACTCGTTCTTCGGAGAGTCCAATTGTTTTCAAAATTTCTCTTACATATTGAACATTTTTTTCAGCAACAAGATTACCTGTTTCAAAATCGCATTCTCCAGGATATCATCCAGCTACTATTATTCCATCAGCACCTTTTCCTAACGTACGCATCATTAAACTTGGAGTGACTCTTCCAGTACAATTAATTCGGATAGGTCTGATTGTAGCGGGATATTGAGCACGAATTGTTCCTGCCATATCTCCAGCACCATATCCTCATTTCCAACACATAAAGCTAATAATTTTTAAATCTGAATTTGTAATAATCATCAACCTCTCTATGTATTCTCAAGAATCGCATCTATTTGTTTTTCATACTGATTCTCTTTATAATATCTTAAACTTATTGCTTCTGATGGACAATTTGCTAAACATGAACCACATCCTCTACATAAAATTTCATCAACTTCCGCACCATCATCTTCTAAAGTAATAGCATTATAAGGGCAATTAAATTCACATAAACCGCATTTAGCACATTTCTCTTTATCTACTTTTGCCCGAATTAGAGCAATTCTAAATGTATCCTTACTCATTAATCGAGCTGCTGATGAGGCTGCGGCTCTTCCTTGAGATATCGAGTCAGCAATTGATTTTGGACCTTGACTAACTCCTGCAAGGATAATTCCAGGTATTTTTGTATCAATTGGATTCAATCTTGCATGAAATTCTTTGAAAAATCCATCTCTACTTGTCTCTAATTTTAGTAAGGTTTGTATTTTTTTTATTCCTCTAGGGGGAATCATAGCACAAGAAAGTACAATCAGTTCAAATTCATTTTCTTGAAATTTCTTAGAATCTCTGAGAGTATTTTGCATTTTAATGACTAAATTGTTATTTTTAGGATTTTCTTCTATCCTACTAATATTGGTTCTGATATATCTTATCCCTTCCTTTCTGGAGGCTGTAAAATACTCTTCATAATCTTTTCCTGCAGCACGAATATCCATATATGCTACGGTTATTTCGCTATCAGGATAATGTTGTTTGATAAGTTTTGTATTTTTTATTGAAATCATACAACATACTCCTGAGCTACAATAAGTATTTTTATTTAAATCTCGTGAACCAACACATTGAATGAATAAGATTTTTTTAGGTGTTTTTCCATCAGAAGGTCTTGCTAAATGTCCGATTGTAGGACCATTTGGGGCAAGAATTCTCTCTAATTTCATTTGAGTAATAACGTTTGGATATATATTAAATCCCAACATTCCAGTAGGAGGTATATATTCATCCCAACCAGTAGCTACGATAA
>CAZBEU010000013.1:0-2397 GCA_964491005.1 uncultured archaeon
TTCAATAGTGGGAGGGTTTTTGATTGATCATTATATGTAATGTAGGTACGTTGTTCTTTTGGTTTCGTTTTATTGTCCTTCCAATTTTGAATACGCTGTGCTAACGCAAAATTAAAGATAAGACGGCATTTTTCAGAGAAGGCCCACAGAAGGTGTTCTTGCTCCTCTGAGGGATATATTCGTAGTTTTTGCGTAAGCTTCATTATTTATAGAATAAAAGCATATCCTTAAAAAAGAATCATACATTGATGAATTATTGATTTATAGATATCCTCACTCAATTCATCCCCTCCCTAAACAGTACCGAGTATTTTTTTATTCAAGTTGTTAAACTTCTATAATATAAGGATTTATACTTTTCAAAAAATGTAAAATAATCAATTGTTATAATAAATTTAGAAAAATTACTCTCTACTATAAAGAAAGGGGACTTCTTGAGTGATAAAAGATAAAATTAATTTTAAAATATCATTAAATTTCAGAAGTGATCTTTGTTATATATCTAACAATAATTATTTTACATAATAAATTCATTACATAATCATAATAAAATGAGACTTCAATTTGATCGAGGAACAATTATCATCGATGGAGAACTCAGTCTTCCATATGTAAAATGGGATAAGCGTGTAAATAACTATAGAACAGAAGCTTATTATTATAGAGATATTGTAGAATTTTTAAATAATTCTAACATCCCCTTTTTAGATGATGTGTTTGATTTAGTTCCTTGTCCTCATTTTTCTTCTACTATAACATTAAGAAATTATCAAAAAGAAGCATTAGAATCTTGGTGGGATTTAAAAAAAGGAACAATTGTAATGCCAACAGGTTCTGGCAAAACAATATTAGCAATAAAAATAATAGAAAGGCTTAATATTTCGACATTGATAATTGTTCCCACTTTAGATTTGGTTAATCAATGGCAAAAGGAATTAAAAAGAGCATTTGATTTGGAAATAGGAGAATTTACAGGAAATAAGAAAGTATTGAGAGCAATAACAGTTTCGACATATGATTCTGTATATCTTAATGCAGAAAAATTAGGAAATAGATTTAAATTTATAATTTTTGATGAAGTACATCATCTTCCATCTGAAGGATATAAACAAATTGCTGAATTATTTGCTGCTCCAAATCGATTAGGTCTTACAGCTACATATAAAAGAGAAGATAATCTCCATAAAGAATTATTACGACTTATTGGAAATAAAGTATATGAGATAATGCCCAATAATCTCTCAGAAACACATTTATCCCCATATGAAATAAAAAAAATCAAAGTATCACTAACTAATACAGAACAAAAAGAATATAATGATGCCTATGATACTTTCAAGTCCTATCTAATTTCAAATCATATTCAAATGAATAGTTCTAATGATTTTAAAAAATTGATAATACGTTCTGGAAATGATCCTAACGCAAGATTAGCATTATTATCGAGAAATAAAGCGGAAGAAATCGCATTTAATTCACAAAACAAATTAAATGAACTTATAAAAATACTTGATAAAAAAAATCGCACTATTATATTTACTAAATACAATAATATGGTCTATAAAATCTCAAAAAGATTTTTAATTCCGTGTATTACCCATCAAATTAAAAAAAATGAACGAAATGAAATTTTAGCTAACTTTAAAAAAGGAATCTATACTGCAATTGTGTCTTCTCAAGTATTAGATGAAGGAATTAATGTTCCTGAGGCAAATGTAGGAATAATCATAAGTGGAACAGGTAGCTCGCGGGAATATATCCAAAGATTAGGTAGACTACTTAGACCAGGTAGGAATAAAAAAGCCATTTTATATGAAATAATATCAAAAAATACTATTGAAGTTCGAACATCAAATAAGAGAGGAAAATAAATGCTTCCTAAAGATTTATTATCATATTATACAAGAAAAGAGAATATTTATCTTAAATATCTAAATAATGCAGATTTAGCTGAAGAAATTCTTTCAATTTATAAAACATGTAAAAATAAATCTTATCAAAAAATAAAGGAAAAACTTAGACTCTTTGAAGAAGGAAGAAATGATTATAAAATTGTTCGAGCTCTAACCAGATTACTCTTAAGAAAAAGTGAATTTACTTCCAATACCACATTAGATAGTGAAACTGTAAGAGAAAAATTATTTGAACATGGATTTGTCATAGATGATAATGAAAGAAATAAAATAATAACTAAAATCTCAATAGAATTTAATGTATCCAAGAATACAATTGAAAATGCTTTTTTTGCCGATTTACCACAAGAACAGATTTTAAATAAATTGGAATTAGATAAACTGACATCAGAAGGATTAATTAGACAATATAATTATTCATTAACTCAAACTTTACTTTTTTATGCTTTAGAAATATCCCTTTGTATAGAGGATAATTTCCAAG
>CAZBEU010000014.1:0-2426 GCA_964491005.1 uncultured archaeon
TTTCATGATATTTGGAGTTCTTTCTTGTCATTAATTCTGAAACACGTCTAATTTTAGACCATTTCTTATTCGAAGCCATGAATTAACGAATGACGTAGAGGATTTAAAGATTTCATAAATTTGAATTTAAAAAAAATACTCAGTACTGTTTAGGGCTGAGTAGTTCAATACAAGGTATTCTTAATATTTTAACCAATTATTTTCCTGTAAAAGAATTGATAAAACTGGAGCTTGATTATTTAAAAATCATAGGAAAGGAATTAATTTTAGTAAGTTTTAATATTACAAGTGAAAAAGAAGAATCTATTATTGAAAATTTAAAAATGAAAGTCACTGATGTATATGGTCCTGGTATGTTCGAGTCACTTTTAAAAACTTTAAAAAATAAATAAAAATTATCATTATTTTTTTACTATAAAAAGTCCGAATCCTGATTGATTTTGATAAGAGATTGTTTTAAAACCTGTTTTTTCTATTAATAATTGCCAATAATTTTTCTCTTTAAAAACAAAGCAAAAAATTCCAAGTGTTGAGATCAATTGCCATGAATTTCTATTCCATTCACTTATATAAGCATATCCTCCTTTTTTTAAAACACGATATATCTCTTTCAAAGCTTTTTCTTTTCCTTCAGAATTATGTATCTCATGGAGCACAGAAGATATATTTACCATATCGAAATAGTCTTCTTCAAATGGAATCTTAGTGGCAGAACCATATAAAAAAGTAGTCTTTTCTTCAACTGCTTCAATTTTTGCATTATTTTGAACTGTATATAACGAATTTCCAGAAATGGCCATTTTTTCATAAATATCAATCCCATATAAATGTCCCCCATTTTTAAGCTCTTTTGCTATTTTAATTGCTGCTCTTCCAGTTCCACATCCAATATCTAAAATCAGAGGATTTTCAATTTTATTTATAACAAAATCTTTTCCAATTACATCAATAGTGTTTATTTTGTTAATTAATGCTATTTGCATCGTAGATAATCCAATAGCTGGCCAAAGAAATATTAATATGATTAAAAGTCCGATAACTCCTAAAATTATTCCTATAATATTTCTTATATAAAATCCAGATACGAAAAGAATTAACCCAGTCATCCCTAATAAAAAGAAATATAATATTAAATCTCTGACATACCATCCATATTTTGGTTTTTCTTCTTTAATATTTATCACCATTATCTTTTAGATCATTAGAAATTACGATTAAAGAAAGGATTATTAGTCTCACCAAAATCCATACTGATTATCATTTAATAAATCATAACCTGAGTGGAATGAATATTAAATACTTATTTAATCATAGAGCATTAATCTTAGATGCACTTTAAACTCATTTATAAATCTTCCCTTCCTCATAATCCTCTTTTCTATCATAGATCTCTAATTTTCTCTTATTAAATATTATTAGTAAAAATATATTTATAAAGTTTATTATGTCGAAAACAGATCAACAAATCTTAAATATTGTAAAACAATTTATTAATAACTATGTCTAACAAAAAAGATCAAAATATTTTAGAAGCATTACAATTAGTAGGATTAAATAACAATGAATCTAAAGTCTATTATTATCTTATTAAATGTGGTCAAAAAGGTATTATTGTAAAACAACTTGTTGATAATCTAAATCTAAAAAGGACCACAGTATATTCTATAGTAAAAAAACTTGAAAGAAATGGTTTTGTAATGGAACTTGGAAATTCATCTCAATCAAAAGGTGCTACTATTTTTGCAGCAATAAATCCTATAAAATTCTTTGATAAGATTGTATCAAATAAAAAAAAAGAATTAGAATTACTTGAGGAATTGAGATTAATGTATTCTGATCGTTTAGAAAATATATATAATCAGGATGTAGAATATTCTTTAGAAGATATTGATGAAAATTTAAAACTTTATTTTGTACCACTTATGAATAAAGGATGGAAACTTATTTCATATATCAGAGAATATAAAACAGCACTTATAGATCACGATACTTATGATTGCAAATTAGAGTCACCTAATAAAACATTTTATCCACATGTTGGTTTTCTTCTATTTAATTTTGATCATAATATTGAAAATGATAATATTACACAGAGATATTTCATGAAAATGCTTAAAAAAAAGGGAAAAGAAGAAATTTTATTTAATACTGACTTAGAGGATATTAATCTGATAGAAACCAAAGTTAAATTCAATAATATGTCATTTCCAGGCTTTAAATTTGAATTAAACCTTGATTTGGTTCAAAAATCTAATGATTTTTCATTTTTGAATGAAATAATAAAAAATGATCTAAGTATTGATAATAAAAATTCATTAATTATTGGAATTTCAGTAGTGATAATAATATTAAATCAAATGTTCGTTCTATGGGGTGAAAATAAGGAAATTCTGAATGAAATAGTGAATTTGATATTTAAAATCCAT
>CAZBEU010000015.1:0-13241 GCA_964491005.1 uncultured archaeon
TAGTATTATCATACGATATACCTAGGATCTAGATATATCATTAATCAAAAAAAAGTGAAAAAAAAATGTCAAAAAAACAAGTCAGTAAAATTTCAAGTCTATTTGTTCTGAGTATTTTTATTTTCTCGCTATATTTTTTTGGAATGGCTTCTGCTGTCACTATTACTGCGGATTCTAGTAATAGATATCCATCTGCTAATATTGATATAGATGGTGATGGTCAATTTGAGTGGATTATAGAACCTAACTTATGGAATGTTCAAGGTGGTACTGGATCTGTCACTATGACTTACACTGAAAGTTCTGGTAACCTCAATGTTAATATAAATTTGCAAAATATTCAGCAAGAAGATCCTAATGGTTGGGTCCATGCATACCCAGAAATTTGGTATGGCGCAAAAGGATTTAATACTCTTGGACCTGCTAATGATGGACCATTTACTCTTCCCAAGCAACTTTCACAACTTAATGACTTTTCTACACGAGTTCAATATAGCGTTACTCGACCAGATCAAAATCTTCCCTTCAATTTCTGTTTTGAAACTTGGCTCACACAAGATACTAATAGAGGAAGTATAGAATCAAATGAAGTAGAGATTATGATTTGGTTGGCATACTCTGGGCTTCAAGGTTTTGGATCTACAGTTGGTTCAATAACCGTAGGAGGGATATCCTATACGATTTATAGATCTGATGCTGTCAGTTCAGTCGGTTGGGAGGGGTTTGCTTTTTTACCAAAATCACCTGGTAACAGTGCAACTCGTATAATTCAATGGGGACCCTTTATTCAAGAATGTGCAAGACGTTCTAGAATAAGTAACTGGGAAAATTTATATTTCACAGCTGTTGAACTTGGATCAGAATTTGGTTCTCCAAGTTATTTGAATGCACAACTTCAGTGGAGTCTAACTAATTATAGACCGTCCACAGTGTTTACTGTTCTTTCAGGTAATATTTTAGGAGGAGTCTCACCAGAACCAGAACCAGAGCCAGAGCCAACACCAGATCCAGGAAGCTACCAAAGTATGTCTGTTCCTTTCATATATGATGGATCAGGAGAGCGATATTGGAGAACTACTACTCTTGGTAAATACATAAACTCATGGAATTTACAATTATTAACTATAAACGATATAGATTTCACTAATAAATGGGCTCCTGCAGATCAATGGCCATGGGGTAATAATTTACCAGCAAAACAAAATGGCTACTACTATATTCACTATATAGGTAACTATCCTTGGAGTCACTTTGAAGCAAAGACCTAAAAAAATAGTAAAATGTAAGCATTATAATTTTGAAATTAAATCTATCAATTTTATTTTGTCTGGTAGATAAATATTATTATTTCTATATTAGAAAATCGATTATGCTGATTATTGAAATAAATAAGAAAGTTTAAATTTATAGGGTAAAAGAATAGAACCAAAACCCTTTTTTTTTTATTTATTTAATTATTTGAAATTTTTAAAATAGCTATAATTAAAAAAAAAAAGAAATTTAGACATGCTATTTTTTGAGTTTTTTTAGCAGATATTGTTATAGTGGAGGCAATTCATTTATTATTCCTGTATAATATTGTGCGACAAGTAAAGCATCAACGATATTTATAGCTCTATCTCCGTTAACATCTGCCTGTTCTGTGTAGAATGGTTGAGGATTAAGACCAACGGCATATTGTGCGATCAACAATGCATCCACAATATTAATATTACCATCATGGTTAACATCGCCAAGCTGCCATTCATCGACAGGACTTACTGTAACAGTGACAGAATCAGAATCGCTTAATCCATCACCATCATTTACATTACATGTGTATGTATAGGTTCCTGCAGAGAGCCCATCAACACTAATGGTTATAGGACTTCCAGAGGTCCATGAACCAGAAGCCATTTGAGTACTACCTCGAGTTATTCTGTAAGTTGTTGGGTTATCGTCTATAGCTGTCCATGTAATGGAGTTTCCAGTTTGACCCACTTCATAATTCACATTCGAAGGAGAATTAATAGAAGGAGGATTTTCTATTGGACCTATTGAAGGCTCAACACCCCAAACAAGATCTCCTTGATAATAAACCGTAATATGTTGATGATCTGTATAGTCTGTGAGAGAAGCATCAAAGGAATGATCATTTGACTGATCAAAATCAACATTAGAATTTCTACCAATTCTGTTTTGAATATCTCCTGTATTTGCTCCTACTGGAAGGAAGTTAGCAGAACCATCACCACCTAACCATATAGGGACAGTTGCTGACGATGTAAATATTATTTCTAAATATTGAGACTCTCCTGCATCTCCAAATGACGTTGAGATTCCTGAGGCGCCAATTGCGGCATAATCACAAGAATAGGTAAGATCACTTATAGAAGGTTCAGAGGTAAACCAATATCTCACGGTAACATCTGTTAAGGCTACATCTAAAGGACCATCATTCAGAATCTGTATTTGTGCTCGTATGTCTTGAGTTGAAGGTGCAGTATTTGCACATCGATATTGAATTCTCAATTCTGCGATTATTTGATCTGTAGTTGCGCTCACTTCACTCGATGGATTACTTGGGTTATTACTTGTATCAACAGCAACTATCTTGTAATAATAGGTTGTTTCTTGAGTTAATCCTGTATCTATATATTGACTGGCAATTGTTGTTGCTATTTCATTTTGGGTGCTTGGAGTAAATCCCAGACTTGTGCTTCTATATACGATATAATTGGCAAGATCTGACTCAGAATTGTCATTCCAATTAAGATCTATTCTTGATGAACTTAAAGCCGAGGCAGTTAATCCTGTAGGTATTGATGGAGGTGTAAGATCAGAAGGAAATGTTGTATCACTAGCCTGATTTGAAGCAGGACTCTCATTTAATGATACATCCTCAGCGGTAACTTTATAGTAGTATGTTGTATCTGATATTAAACCAATATCAATAAAATTACTTGTTGTAGATTCATCAATTAATAGATTTTCATTTAGTGTAAATCCTGAATTTATATCACGATATATTTTATACCGAGCTAAATCGGTCTCCTGATTATCATTCCAATCCAAACTTATTTCAGAGGGGCTTATTGCATTTGCAATTAAATCAGTTGGCGCTGAAGGAGGTTGAGTGTCAATTGGTCCAATTGGTAAAGCAATATTTATATCCATATCTTGATTTAGAACAATAGTCTCTTCTTTTGTTTCACCTGATTGGGAGACAGTTATTTTATATTCTCCTTTAAAAGCTCCATTAGGAACACTATAATCACCATTTGTATTTGTTGAACCACTCTCATCAGTCCACCATTGATTAAACATAAGATCAATAATAGCTTGACCCGCTGGTTTTATAGTCCAGTCTTGATAAAAAAAGGGTGCATCATCTTTCCAATGATTTCCATCCCAAAATCCCCATACATAAAAGGCTCTCATATTCGGTTGAGAAAAAACTGCTGTTAAAAAATCTCTTGTATAATCATAAGCCAAATCATCAGTAAGTCCAGCACAATCATATTCACTTATAATTAATTCTTTATTAAATTGAGAAAAGTCATCTAAAATATTCATCACCGTTTCTGGAGGAGTCATTGATGTGTCCATATGACCTTGAATACCTATACCATCTAAAAGACCTCTATTATCGATATCTTGAATTAATTCTTTATAATATTCTTGATTACCTATATTAGAGCCTCCACCGCTAACAATATTATATTCATTGTAGTATAACTTTGCATTTGGGTCTCCTTGAGCAGCTAATTGGAAGATTTCTGGATAAATTTCTTCTCCAGTAATATATTCTGATGATATTCCTGCAAAAATATCTCTAAGATCAGTACAATGCACGGGTTCATTAATTACATCCCAATCTCTTACTTCTCCATAAATACCTGGCCAACTTGTTGCTTCAGCTATACGGTCTTCAATACGTTGCCAAATATAATCTGGATTATCTTGATTTGATTCTATATCGCTAGGCAACCATTGGAAACTTGGCCAGATCAAATTATGTCCTCTAAATTCTATGTTATTATCGTTACACCATGATATTACGCCAGCTGAACCATCACCATTAAAACTTTGCCATTTCATTGCATTTTCCATTACCATGCCTGTGAAACCATGTCCCTGTCCATCAAGATCTAAAATCTTATTTTGGTATGTTTGATCATTTTGAAAATTATTTAAGGCAACAGCTGTACCAAGAACAAATTCCTGTTTTTGCATTTCTACTTGGACAGTTGCTCCAGGGATTGGATCTCCTTGGTTATTATATACATGAATATTTAAATCACTTTTACGATATGTTTCAATATTATTTTCAGCTTCGATTCTCCATGCTGCATTTGGATCTCTACCAGGATATGTCCAGAATTTTGCTTGAAAATCATCTAAAGAATAAGATGAGCCATAATCTAAAATATTCGCTCCACCTATTTCAATAGTCTGCATTTGATGACCGACATTAAATTGAAAATAACTATCAGAACCATGTGTCAATGCTGCTTGAAATGGAAGAAAATATTGTTGCCAATTTATAGAAATCTCTATTGATTGATATATTGATTTTTCCCATGTATCAAGCTGTTCTACAAGCACATGAGATAGTCCTGTCCCACTTTCTGATTCAATAACTCGTGCCCAGAATACAATAAGACATACATCTCCAGTATTAATTTGATTTATGATTCCCGCGCTCACACTAAGATCCCAATTATTTTCCTGCGCTTCTGGACTTTGTGCTATAAAACTTTGACTAAATATTTCTCCTGAATCTGTTCTTGTTTCTATAAAACCAGTTCCAGCCCATAAATTGATATTATCTAATTCGTTATCATCAAGTATCCAAGTACCCCCAGTGATACCATATTGTGAACTCAGCTGACTTCTTAGATTTTGATGATAAGAATCTTCTATTGCAAGTGTATATGATGGTAATATCCCAAAAAAACTAACTACAAAAGAAAAAATAAAAACTACACTTATAATTGATTTCTTTTTATTTATTAACATTTTGTATCATATCTTTTATCTTAAATCTTTTTTAATTTAGATTAAATTTTATTTTGTATTTTTATCAAAAATAGTAGCGACATAATTTATGTCATATTTTATATCTTTGAGAATAATATTTAAACTTTTCCTATTTCTCATAGGAGATCTGGGAAAAGCCATATTATGATACATATTTATTAAAACATCATAATTTAATCTGTATTCTAAATTTATGTAAGAATTTTTAAAGATAATAATATTTATGCTGATAAATTTGAAAAAAAGAAGAAAAAAAAATCATACTATTTTTTGAGTTTTTTTAGTTGATATAGTTATACAGAGGGTAATTCATTTATTATTCCTTTATAATATTGCGCGATAAGTAAAGCATCAACGATATTTATTGCTCCATCTCCGTTAACATCTGCTTGCTCTGGGTAAAATGGTTGAGGATTAAGTCCAACAGCATATTGTGCGATCAATAATGCATCAATGATATCTACATTGCCATTATGATTAACATCGCCAAACTGCCATTCATCAACAGGACTAACTATAACAGTGACAGAGTCCGAATCCATGAGACCATCACCATCATTGACAGTAGAAGTGTAAGTATAGGTACCTACTGTGAGCCCATCAATACTAATAGTTATTGGGTTTCCAGAGCTCCAAGAACCAGAGGCAACTTGTTGATCATTTTGTGTAATTGCATAGGTTGTTGGATTATCATCTGTTGCCTTCCATATTATTGAATTTCCAGTTTCCCCTTCTTGATAACTTATATCTGTAGGAGAATTTATAGATGGAGAATTTTCTATTGGAACTATTGAAGGCTCAATACCCCAAACAAGATCTCCTTGATAATAAACCGTTATATATTGATGATCTGTATAGTCTGTGAGAGAAGCATCAAAGGAATGATCATTTGATTGAACAAAATCAACATTAGAATTCCTCCCAATTCTGTTTTGAATATCTCCTGTATTTGCTCCTATTGGAAGGAAGTTGGCAGAACCATCACCACCTAACCATGTGGGAACAGTTGCAGATGATGTAAATCCTATCTCTAAATATTGGGACTCTCCTGCATCTCCAAATGATGTTGTAATTCCTGAGGCACCAATTGCGGCATAATCACAGGAATAGGTAAGATCACTTAGGGACAGTTCAGAGGTAAACCAATATCTCACGGTAACATCTGTTAAGGCTACATCTAAAGGACCATCATTTAGAATCTGTATTTGTGCTCGTATATCTTGAGTTGAAGGTGCAGTATTTGCACATCGATATTGAGCTCTTAATTCTGCGATTATTTTTTCAGTAGTTGCGCTCACCTCACTTGATGGATTACTTAGATTATCACTTGAATCAACAGCAACTATCTTGTAATAATAGGTTGTTTCTTGGATTAATCCTGTATCTGTATATTGACTAACTATTGTTGTTGCTATTTCATTTTGACTGCTTGGAGTAAATCCCGGACTTGTGCTTCTGTATATGATATAATTAGCAAGATCAGATTCGGAATTGTCATTCCAATTAAGGTCTATTCTTGATGAACTTAAAACCGAAGAAGTTAATCCTGTAGGTATCGCTGGAGGTGTAAGATCTTGTTCTGATGTTGTTGCGCTTGCTTGATTTGATTCAGGGCCTTCATTTTCACTATGATCTAAAGCAGTTATTTTATAATAATATGTAGTTTCAGGACTTAATCCTAAATCGGAATAGAAATTATTTGTTGTTTCTGCAATTTGATTAGAACTATTTGGAGTAAAACCTGAACTTGTACTTCTATATATTATATACTTATCTAAATCTATCTCTGTATTATCATTCCAATTTAAATCAATTCTAAATGAATTTATAGAATTTGCAATCAATCTTGTAGGAGTTGCTGGAGGGTCATTATCAGGAATTATGATATTTTTTTCTTCCATTCGAATAGCATGATCTCTAATTAAATATGCATTTGATTGAGTAGATAAATCCGCATCCCAGTAAACCGTAAATCCATCATAATCCGGGTAAGGATTTCCGTTTTCTTGAATCCCAGCTAACATCCAATAAGTATCTCCTCCTACATCATAATTTTCAATAGCTTGGAACCATTCAGTATAGACAGCATCACGAGTAGATCTATCCTGCCATCCAAATTCCCCTAAAACCATTGGTTTATTCGCATTTTGGGCTAAAAGTGCATGATCAATTATCCATTGTGTGCCCCAACTTGGATCTCCAGCAAATCCCCACCAATCGGGATATAAATGTACTGTTGCATAGTCTATTGTTGAAATTTCTATTTCTCGTGGCCAATCACCGCCTTCAGCATCCGTATAGGGATAATCGTTATTATTTGGATCATTATAAAATCCCTCCTCTCCGATACTCACCAGATGTCTAGAGTCTATAGATTTAATATAAGAAGAAATTTCACTAGCCCAATTTACTATTGTATCACCACTTGAATCACCTGGACATCTTGGTTCATTAGCCAATTGCCAAGCAAAGATGGTAGGATCATTTTTATATTGGATCCCTGAATATATATTCACACGATTTAAAAGTGCGGAGATATAGTCCTTATAATATTGGATAATTTTAGGATTTGTATAAAATTCTTCTTTATTTGAAATACCAAGCCATCTACAATATTGTTCCATTCCTCCCATATCTGACCAATAATTAACAAATGGGATTATTAATTTAATACCATGATTAGCGGCACTATAGATAACATAATCCAAATTTTCTAATCCATTTTCTCCTTCATTAATAGCAGGAGCATTTGTGTTAGGATCCCAATAATGATAATATACACCATTTTTATGTCCTTCGCCATCAACATTATCACTTAAAGACCCATCAGGATTTAAAGTACCCACATCAATAAAACCCCATGTACGACATACTTTTAAATTCATTTGAACCATATCATCAAAAAGATCATCAGTCATAAATTGTCCCATATAACTTATATAATAACAATTGGTACCAGCGAAAAAGAAAGGATTACCATTTAACATAAATTGATTACCATCAGTATAAACAAAATCGATCTCGGGAGCATTTTTGAGATCAGTTTCTGATATATTATACTTATTTATTATATTAGTGAAAGGTAAAATTACACCGAGAATAAATGCACAGAATAACATTATGGTTATGGTTTTTTTTTCAAATTTCTTTGTTAATATTTTTGACATTTTATCAATCAATTTTTTTTAATTGTCTAACTTTATAATTTAATTACAAAAAGAGGCATTTCAGTATATAATTTATATTTTATATCTGAAATTTGTCGTGATATAATCATTTAGAATCTTATTTAAGCCTTTCCCTTTTCTCACGGGAGAAGTATGAAAACCATACTAAATATATAAACACAATTTTGTTCAAACGTGAGTGGAAAATATAAAAAAAAAAAAAAATTGCTATTTTTTGAGTTTTTATGTTCTGAAATCGTTTATAGTGGAGGTAATGAAGGGATAACTCCAACATAATATTGAGAAATTAATAATGCATCAATAATATTAATTGAGCCATCTTCATTAACATCTGCTTGTTCTGGATAGAATGGTTGAGGATCAAGACCAACGGTATATTGTGATACTAATAATGCATCAATGATGTTAACAACATCATCATGATTAACATCACCCAATAAGTGTATGCTTACCGTAACACTTCCATCGATATCATTAGGCGTACCAACATTATTGAGATCTGAATCTATTAGAGTATCAATTGTTAAATCTAATACAGTAGTACCTTCTGCTACAGCTACCCATGTTATTGTTATTAGATCTAATTCACTATCAGGACCTGTTCCAGTTGCTTCAAATCCCGAAACAGACATAGTACCTGCATTATTATTGACATTGACAGCAGCTAAGAATCCTTCACTACCTGCTTCAACACCATCATTACCGCCTTGGACGCTAATAATATCCGGATCCCATGTTATAGCAAATCCATATGCAGCAAGATTTTGAGTTCCGGTATCAACATATATATCCGTTGTGAAGACATTTCCTACAGATTGAGACGAAACAGTACTAAACCATACATCTCCTCCTATAGTTTGCTCAAATGATACATTAACTTGAACAGTGTCTGTAGCACTTTGACCATCTCCATCATTCACAATTATTACATAATTATATGTTCCTTGGGATAATCCGTCAACACTAACGGTTATTGGACTTCCAGAACTCCATGATCCAGAAGCTACTTGACTACCGTCTCTTGTAATTGTATAGGTTGTTGGGTTGTCATCTGTTGCTGTCCAAGAAATTGAATTTCCAGAATTCCCTTGAACATATGAAATATCCGCAGGTGAGTTTATTGAAGGAGATGTTGTTTCTGATTCACCAAAATAGATATAATACATAGCATTTGACATTGCAACATCAGCCTGTGCCCAAAATCTATGATATATCATCTCAGGGTCTTCTCCAGCATTAATAGCTGCTTCAACTCTAGCCCAATCTGGATCTTCTAAATATTTAGGACGCATATCAATAAAGGTCATACCATTTTCTAAAGTGGCTCCTTGAGCATTAACACCATTATAATCAGGTGGGATATAGACTTCATCAAAAAATCGAGAATAATCTTCTCGAGACTCAGGACATGCAACACCTATATCATCTCTATAAAGGGTCCACATTCTATCAATAAGTTCTTTACCAGTAGTCCTTGCAGGTTCATAAATAGTTCCATCCCAT
This sequence comes from uncultured archaeon, assembly GCA_964491005.1. Classification (GTDB taxonomy): domain Archaea; phylum Asgardarchaeota; class Lokiarchaeia; order Sigyniarchaeales; family SOKP01; genus JAFGOA01. Next base: position 9,714 of record CAZBEU010000015.1, read on the forward strand.
TGTTCTGTAGCAGCAGCATATTTTATTAATATCTTTGCAAGACATGAGGAGATTCCTATATCCACTCCAGCACCAAATTGAGCACCAAGTTCTACAGATACATGTAATCCTGAATTACCTGTAGGACTACCTGTCCATGTATCAGGTTGACCATTCCATGTAAGTGTGGATGGTACTTGAAATGTACCATCTGAATTAAGAACTACATTATCAAGTGCCCAATCTACCCACTTTTGACAAATAGCTTTTGCTCGAGCATTTCCTGTTTCAAGATAATATTCCACTACTCTTTCCATAGACCAGCATTGAAATCCAAACCAACTATTACTTGGTGGATCATGATATACTGGTTGCCAATCATAAGCCATATCATAGAAAGTACTAATTCCAGAAGGGTATGGATCATATCTTCCATTCCAACTGTTAGTAACTCCTCCAGCTATGGCTCCTTCAGCACTTTGGAGATATTCATATAATTCAAGTTGACGGTCTAAACTCTGTTGCCAATCATTATATCCTTGAGAAGATTGTGGTCTCATAGCACTTTGACTTGTTAAAGCATAAGCAGCCATAAGGTTTTGATAACCTTGGTGAGAATGAGAACTCCCTATTCTCCAGCTCCATGAACCTTCAGTATCACCGCCCCATGAAGCATACCATGATAAGAGATAATGGCAAGCATCATAACCTGTACCTGCAGTAGTACTTTGAGTATCTATTGGTCTAAAATATTTATCAAACATAGTATATCTAAGATAATCGCCCATTTTTGCTGCTTTTTGTGTATATTGTGAAATTTGAGAAGCAACACCTTGTTCTTCAGCCCATTTTAAAGCCCAATATGAGGCTTGTATCTGTCTTGCATCTGCATCTGAAGCTGAAGTATATCTCCATTGCGGAGATGGTGTTCCAAAATCTCCAAAAATAGGCAAAAATCCACCATTTGAAGTCCCCCACGAGAAATCTTCCCATGAAGGATGAGGAACTGTTTCCCAAACAGACTCTTGTGGCCCTCTTTGATATGTATTTATATAAGATGCTCTACTCGTACCATCACCATGATTTCCATATTCATACCAATTATCAACATCTAATAACCAATTCATTTGATAAATACCTCCTGTACCATATGTATTTCTTAGATCATTATAAATAGGATCTACACCATTAGGTGCATTAGCATCTCCAGTTGTAGGATAATCACTTGGTAAATCTAATTCAGGAGCGTATTGAGCAGGAGAATTAGGATCATAGTTTCCTGTTCCTGGTTGATCATAAGGATCATCTGGAATTATATATTCTTCAGCAACATCCCAGGCATTTGTATAATAACTCCAATCTCCTGTTAATTTTCCATAAGTAGCCCCTAACCAAGTAAGAAAACTAAATGCCTCACTTGTTGTTAGGTGACCATAATCAGGAGCTTCGACTAATAATGTCTCAACTGTATGATATGGTATACCTTCAGGAGATAAATAACCACCTGTTTCGATGTCGTCAAACATCTCAATAAACCGATCATAATAGGTCATATCGGCTGACAGGTTAAGTTTTGAAGTATTTGAATTACTCATTGGAACTACTATACCAAAGCTCGATACTAAAAATAGACTAGAAATAAATAAAACTATTCTAATTTTTTTTTTATCCATTTTATTACACTTTTTAGTTTTAAATTGTTTTATAAATAGATTTTTCAAATAAAATGAAAAATTTCTGAGAAAATTTAGTAAATTGACTAAATTTATCTTATAATATAACTATTTGAATAGTATTTAAACCTTTCCCTTTTCTCCTAGGAGAAACTCGAATTCTATTGTAAAAATGAATCTCCTTAATCTGTTAAATAATTAATGTATAATAATGAAATTCTCCAAATTATTTTATAAAAACCTATTTTAAGAGAAAAATCAAATAAAATAATTGATTATGTTAACATTATTTTAATCGATATATAAAACTGTATGGAGAAATATTGAATGGTTTTTTATAGAGATAAAATTTGATTAAGACAATAATTTAAGGTATAATAAATCATTCAATAATATTAGAGACTTCATACCAATAATTTTCAATATCATAATCTATATTTTGCTTAATTTTTTTGGAAAGTTTAATGAATATCTCTTTAATTTTTAATGATTTAAAATAATTGATATTTGTAGCTAATACACCTAACATAAAATTTTTACACATACTTTTATTTGAATCTTTTTGAATACAATCAAAAAAAATATATCCTTTTTTATTGATATTTTTAATATCTAATAAAATTCCTTCTGCATTTAAAAAGTCATTTTGTCCGTAAATAGATGTAGCTGCCATAAATAGCTGAATTGCTATTTGATGAATTGAAAATTCGTCATTTATTTTTTTAGGATAGTATTTTTCTAATTTTGGACCAAATTCATTATCCCAAAAAACAATCAAAATCATTATATCATTTTTATGTGATAATTTATGTTTTGTATTGTCCTCTTTATCTATAATATTAAGTAACTTCTTATTATAATTTTTAATTTTATTATATTTGAGGAGTTTTCCTTCTATAATTGCCAATAAATCTTCCTTATTAAAAGGTTTAGTAATATAATCATCAGCTCCTAGCATTTTTCCAAACCTTATATCATCATTAGTATTTTTAGCTGTAAGAAATATAAAAGGGATTTGATTTAAATAATCAATTTTTGAAATTGCTTCAAAAAATTCATATCCATCCATAATTGGCATCATTATATCGCTGATAATAAGATCTGGAAGGAATATTCTCTTAGATAGAATATCTAATGCTTCTTTTCCATCAGATGAGCTTATTATTTCATAATTCTCATATTCTAATAGCTGTTTAAGATAATTTTGAATATCTTTATTATCTTCTACTACTATTATTTTAGGTTTCATAAATAATTCCTTCTCATTAAATGGTTCTATTTTACAATGATTTATTTTAAAAAAGATACATTATTCAAGCAAATTTAAATAATAAATCTTAAAAGATTAATTTAAAATCTTGGTAAAGTAAAATAAAAAGTTGTTCCTTTTCCTAATTCTGAATCTACCCAAATTTTACCTTTATGATGTTCGATCACCTTTTTACATATTGATAGTCCTATACCCGTTCCGGGATATTCTTTATCATGGCGAATCCGCTTAAAAATTTTAAATATTTCATCATGATCTTTTGGATCTATTCCAATACCATTGTCCTGAACAGAAAATAACCATTTATCTATTTCTTGTTTTGCTTTTATTTCAATCCTAGGATCTTCTTCTCCTTTAAATTTAATGCTATTTTCAATCAAATTTTGAAAGAGTTGTTTAATCTGAATTTTTTCACCATGTACAATTGGAAGATTTTCATATATAATTTTAGCTGAATTTTTTTTTATTAAACTATCTAAGTATATGACTATTTCTGATAATAATTCATTAAAGTCAATATTTTCTTCCTTTTCTTTACTTTGAGTGATATATGAATAGGATAGAAGATCTTTAATCAAATTATTCATTTGATATGAATTCTTTATA
>CAZBEU010000016.1:0-2334 GCA_964491005.1 uncultured archaeon
CTATAAAATCATTAAAATCATCAAACATGATGATAAAGAGACTTCTCCTATAATTATTAAAGATATATCTAAGAAGGATAGAATTTCTATTGAAGATCGAAAAGCTTATGAAGAGTTCTTTTCTGGAAGTGAAGAATCAGGATATTAGAATTATTATCAAAGGGTAAAGGGATATATAGATAAAAGTTGTTATATAGCGAGTTCGATTTTGAAACTTTTTAAATTATAATAAATTAATATTATTAAATCAATGAAGATCAAATAATAATTATGCCAGAGATATACATAAGCTATGACATAAATGATTTAAAAACAATATATAACCCAGGAGACATTATATCCGGTATATTTTCATTAGAAAATCGGTATTATAAAGAACAGAAGTTAAAGAAAGTAATAATTAAGTATGTAGAATTTTATTATAAAAATGAACATATTTTATTCAAGAATGTATGGAATCCTATAATGAATACCCTAAAAGAAGCTGTAGTTGACAAGGGAAGAATTATTAAAGCGTATGAAAAATTAGACTATAGTTTTAAATTTAAAATACCCTCAGAATTTACGGTAAGAGATTCTCCTAAAATAAAAGAGTGGAAACTTATTCTTTGTTTTTTTGAGAAAACAGGATTGGTTTCAACAACGGGAGCAGAAGGAAATGGTGTTTTTGAAGTTCCTATTAAAATATAAAAAATATATCTAATCAAATTTGTTTATCTCGAAAATATTAATAAGTGAACTCATTTTCTTTTCTAAATCTTTTATTTCAGTATTTTTTAATGAGTGAAGAACAATATTTTTATCTGATTCAGATATAGAGGTGAGATTATCAAGAAATTTCTTTAAAAAGAATACTTTTTTAGTAGGATTTTTTTCGATATCTACGATAGTATTTCCAATAAATTGTTTTATTATTAATGGTTTCTCATTCTTTATATTATCTTCTATTTTTCTCTCAGAAATCCGAAGTTTGTTAAAAATAGGATGATTAGTGATAATATCTTTAAAAATATTTTCCATCATTGTTTCTCTTGATTGAAAAGGTAATTTAGATAGAAAAGTAATAAGTTTATTATTTTTATCCTCAATTTCATTAATTTTTGATAAGATTTTACTCCATTTATCTTCCATATAATTATACTCCTCTTCTAAATTTTTAAATTTATCTGAATATTAGTATTGATATTAAAATGGAAAATAAAAAAAAATTAATTGAATTTCAAGAGCGTATAAATTATAGGTTTGCAGATGAAAATATGTTAATTCAGGCTTTAACTACACCTCAATATGCTAATGAAAATAATAGTCAAGATTATGAAATTTTAGAAATAATTGGAGATGCTGTGATTAAATTGATATTTATTCTAAAAAAATATCAAGAAGGGATAAGATCTCCGGGATTAATTACCAAGATAAAACAACAATTAGAAAATGATAAAATGCTTAAAAAAATTGCTGCAAAATATTTTAACATAAATAATTATATTTTAAAGTCTGAACATCAAGAAATATTTGGTACTAAAATAATGGCTGATATTTTTGAAGCAATTTGTGGTGCTGTATTTATGGATTCAAATAGAAATTTTAATATTGTTGAAAAAAATATTATTGATCAATTCTATAATGATTGGAATGAATTAATAGAGGAATCTTCAATTTTTCATAAAAATAAATTATTAGAATACCTACAATCTCAATTGAGATTTACACCAATTATTAATATACAATTTGAATCAACAGGATTACGAAATAAACCATTATGGGTGGCAAAAGATCCTAAAATATTGACACCTAATCATAAAAAAATTAGATTTTTAAATAAATTTATAAAAAATCTTGTATCTAAGGAATCTAAAACTAAAAAGGAAGCAGAACAAGATATTTTTGCTAAAATACTTTACCTTTTAAGAAAAAATTTATAAAATAGTTTTTTATTATGATTATAATGGAAAATAACGAGGATGTGTTACTGAAATATTATCGATGCAATATATGCAACTCAACACATGAAGTATACATAAAAAAAAGTATATTAGAAGGTCAGAGCAAATACCCTTTTCCTTATGTGTTCTTACATGATTCAATGGTAAACGGAGATATACAAGAATTATTAACAATATTATATATCGATCGTAGTGGAAAAGTACGTGGAACAGAAATACAAAAATTAGGAGATAATAATTTATTCTCCAAAGAGCAGGTAATCAATATTGTAAAACCTCTGGTTGAAGAAATTGAGAGATTACAAGAGGATCATTCAAAATTAACAAAAGAAATAGATAAATTGAAGTTGAAATCTTAATTTTTTTTCAAGAATTCTACTAATTTTTTAAT
>CAZBEU010000017.1:0-1869 GCA_964491005.1 uncultured archaeon
ATAGATCTAATTATTCCGGTATTTCCTTGAATTTCTATAATATCTCCAATATCAAAAGGGTGTATTAATAATAATACTAAACCAGAAATAAGGTTTGAAAATATCCCACTAGTAGCAAATGCTATTGCAGTACTTACAGAAGCTATTAATATTCCAAGATATTCTGGATTGATTGATTCAAAAATGGGAAAGCTATTAAAAATTAAAAAGAGAATTACTATTAGTGATAATAAATTAAACACAAATGGTGGAATTATTTTTTGTCTTTTACTTAATTTTTTAATTTTATTTACAAAACTATGCAATATTTTACCTATTATATAAAATACTATAATAATAAATATTATAATAATTAAAGCCTCTAAATCGGTATTAAAATATGCCATTTATTCTACCTCCGAATTTTTTGAGTTAAGACCTAATAATATTTTTTCTGGTGTTAATTCATACAAAATATCCTTCATAAATTGGTTTTTATATATGATTATCATATTAGGATCCTTAGTTAACAGTTGTAAAGTTATACTAAGGCGATCAAAATTTGTACGGTTTGCATAAGCAAAAGGTCTGATTCCCAACAATTGTTCATATTTGTCAAACGGTTTTGTTAGTTGTTCATTAATTTCCTTATCAATGAAACTATAAGGAATTTCTATAGTTTTAATATATCGAGTAAACTTATCTTCTTTAAAAGTTATTACATTTTGAAATATTTTCGTATAGCTAAGCATTATATCTTCTTTATATCCAGGTAATCGTGATATATTTTGAGTAAATTTCTTGAGTGATGTGTTATATATATTAATATTAGGTATAAGTATATCTATCCCTGAAAAATTCGATAATTTTGTATAATTTAATGTTATTTCAGATACAATGCCCTGATAATTATTTGTTTCGATTAAATCACCAATGTCTATAGATTTTGATATTAATATCATTATACTAGAAGTAATATTACTAATTCTATCCTTAAATGTTAAAGAAATTGAAATAATTAGAAATGATATAATTGCTATACCTAACTCAGGAGAAAGGATGAAAATAAGCCAAAATAGAAATCCAATCCATATGATATTCAAGAAGAAAGTAATTAAAAATCTCAACATTTTATATTTTAACAAAATATTGATTAATTTTATTAATAATGTTCTTACAATATAAACCAATAAATTAATTATAATTAAATTAACTTTTAATTTATTTAATTCACTAGTAATGTTAAAAAAGGTTAATATATCATTATAATATAGTATTCCTAATATAATAATTATTGTAATAATTATACTTATAGAAATTAGATATTGTTTTTTCATAATTTTATCTTTTTTTTTATGTATAAAACAGATATACGTAATAATTGCTTTACTTATAAAAATTTTATTTATAATTTATCAATAAAAGTCAATAATATTAATTAGATTAGCTTAGTATCAAAGTTTTAATAAATAAAATCTTTATTAGAAGAGTCCAATCTTATTTAGTATAGATAATCTTAATCTATGAGCAAATTCAAATAAAAAAGTCAATTTTTCTTCTAAAAATTCTTTTTCTTCAATATAGAAAACCTCTAGATCTAATAATTTATTGTATATTTTAATATGAGTAGATATTTTCCACTCAGTTTCTTTAAAATCATTACTAATCCATATTTCCTTATTAAATAGAATCCTAACACGTGCAATATGAGAAAATTTCATAGCATTTTGAATAATAAGCAAACATTTATCCAAAATTTGATGTATTGAATAATTTTTTTTATCCATTAATTTTGAAAGCTTATATAATGCGTTTAATTCTTTTAAACGTTCATTTAATGCAATTTGAAGAAGTGTTCTTTTAGTTATATCTCTGATTATAATTTGGATT
>CAZBEU010000018.1:0-9846 GCA_964491005.1 uncultured archaeon
ATATACTACTAAATCACAAGGGGATGTATCGGAAATATAGATATATGTTGAAAAGTTAACTAAATATGATGTACTATTAACCTGAAAGCTTGTTGCTGTTCTTGTATATGCTTTTACATCATGATAATTTGGATGAGAATCTTCTATTATCTCCGTTCTATTTGGTGCATTAATATTTCCAATAACAATATTCATATTTGAAGAATTAAATCCAGAATAAGTAGGACAAGGTTCTGTAAAAGTATTTGCATCATCTAAATTTGGAAAACTCTTTAAAGTTGTATCAACAAGGGATTCTTGAAGTGTAATATCCACCTCAGTTCCATCTCCGGTAAAATCAGTTAATTGAGCTATTTTCAATCGGTTAGTATTTTCGTCATCTATTAAATCTGTTTTATTTTCATTATCTACACTATTCAATCCTGTGGGAAAAATAACAACGTTACTAATCCCTGTTGCAAATATTATACTAAAGATTAGAATAGAGAGAAGAAATATTCTATTTTTTTTTTTTTCGAAAGATTTTAACATATTAATCAAAAATAATTATTAGTTTCTTTGTTAAATTGTAAATAAAAAGTAGTGCATTTATAACTTATAGTTATTTTTTTTTTTATTTATTATTTCAGTTTTATAAAAAAAAATATTTCAATTCTGATTTTAAAATAATGCAAATATTGAAAAAAAAAATTAGTTCAGATAAATTTAATTTTATAAATTAGAGATTCATATTTAATAATCTTTTCAAAAACAGACTTCCTTAAACTGATTATTTAAATAATACTCTTTTTATTATTTAAAAAATAAAAGATAAAAAATTATAATCTTAAAATTCAAATATTTTAACGAAGAATTTTCATGAGTGTTAATAAAGAACAAGATATCATAACATTATTAAAAAATTTTATTGAATCCGGGTATGATGTTGAATTAGTTTTTCTCTATAATCGAGAAGGACTCTTAATTTCAAAATATGAGTTAAAAGAATTATCTCAAGATAGTAATCATAAAAAAAATATGGAAGAAGTCTATGGTGCTATATCTGGGTTAGTTGATAATCTTTTTAAAAGAATATCTATGCAATATGATATCAAAAATTTTGGTACAGGATCATTTGACACTCCTGATCATCGTATTATTTTTCTTGAAGCTGGTCCAGAAGCAGTAATGGTATGTGTCTGTAATTATAAAGCAGATTTAAATAGAGTTTTTCCAATTGCATATTTGGTGGTTGAAAAAATTGCCCAAATACTTGAAGGGAGTTTTAATGTTAAATATAATTCATTAGATATTCCAAAACTAAATATTTATCGAGAATTTGACCTATTTTTAGAAAAATATAAAGTTAAAGAATCAGAACCATTAGCTGAAGATGTTATTTTAAAACATCATATTTCAAGAGAGAAAAAAGTAGATGTTAATTTTAAATTAATTATTCTTGGTTCGGCTTCAGTTGGTAAAACGACTCTTGTAAATAGTTTTCTCAATAAAGAACAAAACACTAATTATCGACCTACAATAGGAATGAATATATCAATGCAAAAATATTGTATTCAAGGATTTAAAGATGAAATTATTAATTTTCTAATATATGATTATGCTGGACAAGAATTTTTTAAGCGCGTTAGACATGAATATTACACTGGTGCAAATTGTGTGTTTGTGGTCTATGATATAACAAGAAGGGAAACTTTTGATGAAAGTATAGATTTTTGGTTTAAAGATGCTAAAAAAGAACTTGGAGACATACCTTTCGTTATTATTGGAAATAAACTTGATTTGGATGAAAAACGCCAAATTTCAATAGAAGAAGGAAAGAAAAAAGCAGAAGATCTGAGAAGCTTCTTTATAGAAACTTCTGCTCTTTACAATAAGAATGTAATAGATACATTTAAATTGATAGGAATTGGACATTTCTTCAAGATCCTTGATGAATCTTAATAAATTAAAAGCATTTCTTTAAGAAAGGATTATAATTTAAAAGGAAAAAAAAAAGAGATTTTTTTGATAATTTTATTTGCTTCTATGATAAGATACAAGTCTATTTTGATATGTTTCACTTTTATGCATTTTACGTCTTGCAATATATTTTCTTATTTCTTCCGCAGGTAGAATCCATATAGAAGAACCTAAGAAAACAGCCACCCAATAGGACCATCTATCTAAAGGTAGTGCATGGAACGCACCATTTAAGCCAGGAACATACAAAATCATCATGTGTAGAGTAAATGAAAGTCCCACTGCCCAAAACAGATGTTTGTTTCGAAATTCCCAGAATGGACGATAAGTTGAGGTGCATGCGAATACAAAAAATAGTTCAAAAAAGACAACACTTGAGAAAACAATTGTTTGAACAGTACCAATTTGAAAAGCTTCTGCTGATATGGCACCTACAACATTTGGATCCATACGAGGATCATAAATTAAAGAGTTAGGATCCTTCCACAATGGAACTAATACAGACCAAGACACGGTATATAGCATAACATCAAGTATACATGCAAGAAGAGCTGCATATAAGATTAAATATCTAATGTCATGAATCATATTGAATCCTTTCCTTGGTTTATATTTCATTACATCGGGTTCTGTAGGTGTTAATCCTAATACCATCGCGGGGATTCCATCTGTTGCAATATTTAACCATAAGATTTGTATTGGTTGAAGAGGAATTGCTAAAAAGGTATTTGCAGCTACTTTCATTAGAATATAGGCTACCAAAATCATTATTATTTCATCAAAATTAGCACTTAACATATACCTAAAAAAACTTTTTGTTGTTTCAAAGATACCTCTGCCCTCTTCTATAGCATGGACGATGGTAGAATAATCATCATCTAATAAAATCATATCTGCTGCTTCTTGAGTTACTTCCGTTCCTTTTATACCCATAGCAACACCAACATTGGCACCCTTTACTGCTGGAGCATCATTCACACCATCTCCCGTCATTGATACAATAAAATCTTGAGATTTTAATGCTTTAAGAATACGAAATTTATGTTCTGATGTTACTCTAGCAAAAATATCAATTACTTTAACTTTTTCTATCAATTCTTCTTCAGACATTTGATCTAACTCGATTCCTGATATGGCATCTTCCATATCTGTTAACCCAATTTGCTTTGCTATTGCCATAGCTGTAATTTTATGATCTCCTGTTATCATTATCGTTCGAATACCTGCCATTCTTGCTTGTTCAATTGAATCTTTTACTTCATCTCTTGCTGGGTCAATAATACCTGCCAATCCTAGATAAATAAAATCCTTCTCAACATCATCTAATGTATAATTTTCACTTAGTGGTTTATAAGCTAAACCTAACACTCGTAGTGCATTAGTTCCATATTCAATATTTTTATCTGAATATTTTTCTTGAACTTCTGCAAATGGTTTTATTTCACCATTATATAATGCTTTACCTGCATTTTTCATTAGAACATCTGGGGCTCCTTTAATTAAAGAAAAGATTTCTCCATTAATTTTTACTACAACAGACATCATTTTTCGATCTGAATTGAAAGGAATTTCATCTAGTTTTTCTGCATTTGCAATAAAACCCATTTTTAAAGCTAAAACATTGAGAGATATTTCTGTTGGATCTCCGATTACATCTGTTTTTATAGGATCCTTATCTAAAGGAGTTACAATAGAATTGTTACACAATTGACAAATTTCCATATATTTTTGTAGATGATTATTTCCATCTAACTTTATAACTTGTCCATTGTTATCTTTCATACCACCTTTAAGAATATATCCCACACCATCAACATCATAATCGATGCCTCCAAGATATACTTTCTTAACAGTCATTTCATTCTTTGTTAATGTACCTGTTTTATCAGAACAAATAATATTAACTCTCCCTAAAGTTTCAACTGCTGTGAGAGTTTTCACTAAGGCATTTCTCTCAGCCATTTTCCGCATACCAATACTCATAACAACTGTGATAACTACAACAAGCCCCTCTGGTACAGCTGAAACTGCAAGCGCTATTGCAAGTGCAAAAGCATCAACAATCTCTTGGATTTCAGTTTCGGTAAAATCGAGTCCTTCTGTACTGAGAATTAATATTAGTTCAGTAAGAAATACTGCAAAACAAATAATCATTATAATTATTCCTAATTGTTTTCCAAATTTGTTTACTTCCTGTTGGAATGGACTTTTTTCAGGCTCTTCTTCTTGTATTTTTTCAGCAATCTTTCCTACTTCTGTCTTCATTCCTGTTCTTACAACAATAGCTTCTCCATTTCCCCGTGTGATTATTGTATTGCTATAAACCATATTTTTTCTATCGGCGAGCATTGTTTTTTCATTATATAATTTTAGATCTTTTTCTACTGGTTGAGATTCGCCCGTGAGAATTGCCTCATCTACATACATAGAATATTCTTTTATTAAACGTGCATCAGCAGGTATTTTATCTCCTTCATCAAGTTTTATAATATCTCCAGGAACCAAATTCTTGACTTCGATTTCTCTTATTTTTCCATCTCGTTTCACTTTGGCAATGTGTGGTGCCATTTTCTTTAAACTATCGACAGCTTTTTCAGCTTTATACTCTTGATAAAACCCTAATATAGCATTTGCGAATAGAATAATAAATATAACAAGAGCATCCATAAATTCTGAAGGATTTTCACCTTTTGATAATTCATAAAAACCCACTAAAATCGATACTCCAACGGCAAATAACAATAAATAAACAAGAAAATCTTTAAATTGCCCTATAAAAATTTCCAATGCTGAAATTTTTTTTGTTTGTACTAATTCGTTTAATCCAAATTTTTCAAGGCGTATTTCGAATTCTTTTTCTGTAATGCCCGTTTTTATATTTGTATCAAGTTCTTTAGCGACTTTTTCTATTTCAAAGACATGTGCATTTAGTTCTTTAGATTCCATTTTATTTCAAAATTAAATTTTGTTTTTTTTTTTTAAAAATTTAAAATTAATTAGATAAATACAATAAATTTTATTTATGTATCTGTTTTATGGATTAAAAAAAAGAATTAATTAAGAAATATAAATTAAAATATTAATTTAACATGTTAAAATTGTTTATTTTTTATATAGGATAATTTACCACCAGCTTTTAAAATATTGATCTGTCTTTCACTTAAATCATGTTCCAATGGAATTGAATTCTTTTTTGTTATATTTATTATTTGTAGATTCTCAAATGTAAAATCATTAAACTCAATTTGTACCTGATCTCCTACATCCACTAATTCATAATCATTTGGATTTTTAAAAATAAGAGGCACAATTCCAAAGTTAACTAAATTATCCAGATGCATTCTTGCAAATGATTTAGAGATAACTGCTTTTACTCCAAGATATTTTGGAGCTATTGCTGCATGCTCTCTGCTTGATCCTTGACCATAATCCTCTCCCGCAATTATAAATCCTCCTTGTTTTTCTAATGCTCTTTTTGGAAACTCTTTATCTACAAAATTAAATACATAATCGCTAATTGCTGGTATATTACTTCTCAAAGGTAATATATTTGTTCCTCCTGGAAGTATATGATCTGTTGTTATATTATCTCCCACTTTAATTAGAATCTCTCCTTCTAATTTTTTTTCTAATAGTGGAAATGATGGTAAAGGTTTGATATTTGGTCCTCTTAAAAGTTTAACCTCAATATTTTCTTTTAATGGAGGAATTATCATATTATCATTTATAATAAACTTATCAGGCATCCTAATATCAATTTTTCCCTTAAAAGATCTTGGATCTGTTATTTTACCTTTTAAAGCAGATACAGCAGCTGTTTCTGGACTTACTAAGTATATTTCGGCATCTTTAGTACCTGATCTCCCAAAAAAATTTCGATTAAAAGTACGAATTGTTTTACCCATGGATGAAGGTGCTTGTCCCATACCGATACAAGGTCCGCAAGCATTTTCAAGAATTCTCGCTCCAGATTTAATAAGAAAATTCATCTCTCCCGTATCAATTAAATGATTAACAACCTGTCTTGATCCAGGAGATATTGTTAAATTTATATTCTTATCTATGATATTATCCTTGAGTATATTAGCTACTACTTTTAAATCTCTTAAACTAGAATTTGTACAACTACCAATACATACTTGTTGAATTGGTAATCCCTCGATTTCCTTTACCTTCTTAATATTTCCAGGACTATGTGGTAATGCAACAAGAGGTTCAAGTTCACTTAGATTTATTTCTATTCTTTCTGCATATTGAGCATCATTATCGGGTCCTAATACTTTCCAGTCATCACCTCGATCTTGAGCCTCCAAAAATTGTTTTGTGATTTCATCTGAGGGAAATATTGAGGTCGTTGCTCCTGTTTCTGCTCCCATATTGGTTATTGTTCCTCTCTCGGGGACAGACAAAGATTTTACTCCGGATCCTGTATATTCTAAAACTTTATTTAATCCCCCTTTTACTCCAATTCTCCTAAGAACTTCCAATATAATGTCTTTTGCTGAAACAAACAGGGGTAATTTTCCAATCAAATGTACATTAATTACTTTTGGAACTTTTAGGTAAAAAGGTTCTCCTGCCATGGCAACAGCGACATCTAATCCTCCCGCACCAATAGCGATCATACCTACACCTCCTCCAGTCGGAGTATGGCTGTCACTCCCTAGTAATGTTTTTCCAGGTTTTGCAAACCTTTCTAAATGTAATTGATGACATATACCATTTCCAGGACGTGAAAAATATATTCCATATTTCTCAGCTGCACTTTGGAGAAATCTATGATCATCCATATTTCGATAATCTGTTTGAAGAATATTATGATCAATATAACTTACAGAAAGTTCTGTTTTTACTGATGGAATACCTATTGCCTCAAATTCTAAATAAGCCATTGTACCCGTGGCATCTTGAGTTAAGGTTTGATCTATTTTTATTCCTATTGTTTCTCCCTGATTTAATTCTCCCTCAACAAGATGTTCATTTAAGATTTTTTCTGTTATATTATACATTTTAATTTTATAAGATGATTGATAAAATAAATTAACTATTTAATAAAAGATTCTAAAAAATATAAAATTTATAAGTCAAAATAGTCTTCTTATTGTTAATTTTATTTTTTCTGTTAGAATTTAATTTAAAAAATAAAAAAGTTCTTTTGATGAATATGAGAGCAGCGAGAGTATTTAGATGGATTATGAGGATTATTATTCTTTTACTAACCTTATCATTATCTGTTGTTACCATTCTAGGAGGATTATCAGCTGTTAATATTTTATCTGATTCTGATAACATACAAGTACCTCCTTCAGGGTATTCAATTAGTAATAATATATCAACTGAACCCGATAATTCTTCTTGGTATGTAAATGTTCCAATAGGTATAAATAATGTTGGCTATTTCGATCTAAACAATCTTGAAATAGATTTTTCCCTTTATATGGAATACACAAGTACAATTGATAGTAATAGGCATAATACAACACTATTTAGTGAAATTCACAATTTTGGAAATTTACCCAGTGGAGATTCTGGAGTTTTTCAATATAATGCTACAGGATTCACTGTACCACTAGCTTCAGAAGTTCAAATTTCTCCTTCCCCCCTATTTTGGGCAAATGTTACAGTCTCAGCGTATTATTCATTAGACCTTATACAATTTGAAATACATATAGTTGATTTATCAATAACTTAAAATGGTGATAATATTATATGGGCGCACCTAAAAATATGATAAGAGGAATCATCTTTATGGGGATCTATACGGTTGTTACGATTGTAGTTCCACTTCTCACTTTTAGTTATATAAGACAACTTTCAGTTGAAGGCTATGCAATTGAATTAACTCAACAAGGATATGAAATTATTAGCTTTTGGATTGTTGCTTTTGGATTATTAATAAGCGGATGTGCATTTTTTACCTTTTCTTCTCCAAAACAATCAATAAGAAAAGGTGTCTTCGCTTTGATTCAAGTACTTATAAATTGTCTTTATATGTGGAGCTATAAATTCTCAGGAGCAACTGATATAAGAATTGATATTTCTGGATATGGTTTTGTTATATTAATTGTTCAAGATTTAGTATTAGTTTATATGGGTGTTTATTTTTTAACTATTACGATCAAAATTTATGACCTTGTAGACTTTACAGTTAATAGAAAAAGTATAAGAGAAGCGAGGTGGGAAGATAAATGATACTACAGGAGTTTTTACAAGGATTAGCGGACATTATTGGAGCCATAATAGGATTTCTAAAACCAATAGTAACACCAATCGGAGAATTTATGGTTAAATGGATTGATTACGTGTTAGTAGTATTTCCTCGAGAAAATTATGTAGCATATATTGTTATTTGTATACTTTTTATTGTAACAGGGATTTTTGTAAATTGTTATTGGCCGGGTGATAAAAAACCTAAGTATCTTAAAGAGAAGGGAATCGAGTTTAAAACCCCTGAAAATGAAAAGATCCTCTGAGAATTATTTAATATATTATAATTTTGTTTTTTTTTTTTTTATCAGCTAAGCATAATTCTAAATAAAATTCATTAAAAAATAATCATAATCTACGATAATATTCAGGTCTTAATTTTTCTTTATATACGATTCCATAATCTATTGTTTTTAAGAGATGTTCTTTGTCTCTTATTAAAATTCCTTTTATAGGTAAATAATTTGATGCATGATTTGCGCGAAATATACAATTAGTATTAGAATTTTTAAATTTAATATTTTGAATAAATAATTTTAATTCATTTAAAATCTCTTCAGATGTCATTTCTATAAATTTATTTTCTGATTTATTTTTATGTATTATTGTTCCCGATGGAATCATTAAAGTTAAAAATGCAATATACCATTTTCGACTATCAGAGGGACAAATTTCATTAATAAGATCTGCTGATTCCTTAGCATGTTTATTTGATATTTCTAGATTATTAGATCCTCCTAATCCATTAATCAAAGTTGCTGAAAGAGTTATATTCGCTTTAAATAATTTCTGCGATGCTTTTATGTAGTCTTCTTTAGTTGCTTGTTTATTTATTTTTTTTAGTAAATCATTATATCCTGATTCAAACCCTACATATAACATTCTTAATCCTAAATCAGAAAGTTCTTTTAATTCTAATTCCGATTTTGTTAGTATATCTTTACAATGGGCATACATAGAGATTCTTTCTATATTTGGAAAAATTGTATTTACATAATTTAAGATGGGTTTTAATTTTTGAAAGGGTGTGACCATTGCATTTCCGTCTAAAAAAAAGATTCTCTTAACTTGACAACCATATAATTTTCGTGCAATCTCCAAATCTTTTTTGATATCAGTAAAAGTTCTAATTTTAAAGAATTTTCTTAGATTAGATACACAAAAAATACACCTATATGTACATCCTTCTGTTAATTGTATTAAAAGTGAGTTTGCTTCTGAAGGGGGTCTATAAACTGGCTGACAATAATAAATACTGTCATTTAATGGCATAATTATTTTAGTTAATCAAATTCTTTTATATCTATCTTTCCTTCTGAGTATAATTTTTCCTTTTCTTCATCGGCATCCTCAGGTCTCTTTTCACAATGAGGTAAATGACGTCCTAATCTTGCATAACCATTTTTACAGTAAGGGCATATTTTTTTATTTTGTTCCTTTTTTTCTTTATCTTCTGTTGGTTCTTTTTTCTTCTTTTTTCTTTTAGATTTTGACGGTAGATACTCCTTTATATCTACATCTTCAGGAGCAAATTCACAACTCATAATATGACCAGCAAGATTTTCAAATAATTCTCCACAAAAGGGACATTCTGCTTCGGTAAATTCTTCTGCTTCCTCTATTTTCTTTCCAGGTTCTCTTTTTTCGAATCTTTCATTGATTTCCTCTTCTTCTTCAAAG
>CAZBEU010000019.1:0-2142 GCA_964491005.1 uncultured archaeon
CTACTGATAAATCAATATCTTCATCTATTTTTATTTCAGCAACTTCAAGGTCTTCTGCTGCTTTTTCTTTTATTATTTTTTCTGCTTTACTTTTACTTGATTGATATACTTCTGTTATTTTTGTACTTGTTTGCTCATAGAGTTCGCATACTTGACAAACATATGCTCTCATTCCAAGTATTAGTTCTCTTTCAGGGCAACTGCATAAAGGTTGTAAGCTAGTTGATACATTACCAATAGCTTTGAGATGTTTACAAGCATATTTTCTTGAAAATTTTAATTTTTGTTTTCTTCGAGGAATAACTTATCACCAAAAATAGTATATATTAAAATTATGCTTAAAATATATTTTTTTTGATTAATTGATATCTATCTCAAAATTTTGATATTATTTAAAAATAGAGTTAGTTAAAAGATAATTTAGAAATTATAGTTAATAGCTTCTAAATCGTTCTGTATTTTATCCCTAATTCCTTGATTTTCTAATCTTGGTAATAGTTCTTCAATAATATTCTTCAATTCAAGTATTTTGTCTGTTAAAATATCTGGCTTAGACCATAAAGATTTTCTATTTGGATGGTTCTTAATTATTGCTTTATTATAATTTTCTATAGCTTCTCTGTAAAATAAACAACAATTATCTAATTTATTTAGTCTTGATTGATAAGTACTACCTATTTTATGAAAACAAGTAGCAGCACCTATATAATCTTCCACTTTCTCAAATATTATGGCCGCATCTCTTATTTTTTTAAGTCCTCCGCTTAAAAATTCATCATCTTCTTTCTTTAGTAATAAATATCCCAATAAATAGTTAGCTTCTCCTTGGTAAAATAAATAATCCGTTTTTTTTGACAAATCCATTAACCGAATAGCAAATTCTTCTGCTAAATATAAGTGATCACTTGAGATACAATTCTCGGATAATTTTTTTAGTAATTCAAATACTTTTTCTTTATCTCCAATTTTTTCATATTTTTTTATTGCCTTCTCAAATCTCTCAACACCATCAACAATATCTTTCTTCTCAAAATATTGTGTTCCTTCAAAAATTAACTGTTCAGCCTGTTCTCTAATTTCTATATTTTTATTTTCTTTCTTAGAAGGGTTATTATAAAAAAAATCATCGCCACTGAAAGAAATATTATCTTTTATAGGTATTTTATCCAGTACTTCTTCACTAAAAGAGGGATTATTATCATATAATTTAGCAGGATCTTTATAATTTGAACTTGAATTACCTCTATAGTTTGATTCTAATGTAAAATCCTCGCCATAAGCCGATTGTAATGGTTTTCCTGCACTGACTAAAGCAGATAATTCATTCAAAACATTTGCAAAAAAGAATTTATTTAAACCCTTCACAATATAATCAACACTATGATAATTCTCACCAAACTTGGGATCATCTGGATTCATAGTTATATCCGTTATTCTGTATATTTCGAATCCCGTATCGTATTTACTTATTGTATGTGGGGTTCCCTCAACTTTTTCTATTTTTTTTTTTCCTAATAATGTATGATCAAATACTAATCCTATTCCATCTTTATGGGTTTGAAAAAATAAATGATTTCTTAAATCTACATCCGAAAAAAATAAACCTAAATTTGGATGAGAGTGAAACCACCCTACGATATGGTTTTTCTTACCTTCATTATAAAGTTCTTCATCGATTTGAGCTATAAATGTGTAATGTCTATTATCTAAATGTACATCTGTATCATGACCGAAAGTTAAGGCTTCCGCTCTTTCGACATAAACAAAATCATCATCAATATGGCCAATTAAGACTCCATATATTTCTTTCCATTCGGAAGGCGGAATTGCACTATTCGCATATCGACTGGCATATAAAATAATAGTCTTATATACTTCTGCTTGTATTACCACTGCTTTTTCAGATTCTGTATCCTCAAAAACTTCATCCTCACACTTCTCTTTACTTTCTTTTTCTGACTTAATTTCTTTTTTTGTGTTATTTAATTCTTCTGACATAATACTAAAAGTGTTGATCTAAGGTAATTAATAAGAGTTTCTCTATGATATAATAATAGAAATATTAAATAAATTTATGGTCAAATGGTAGATAATTTAGATTTTTAGATTTATCAATTACAGCCAAAAAAAACACCCTCCTTT
>CAZBEU010000020.1:0-3910 GCA_964491005.1 uncultured archaeon
GAGAGTACATTGAATTAGAAAACCTCGTGGAAGGTCTCCTAAAATATTAAAAGATAATAATGATTGACGTATTTCATGATATTTGGAGTTCTTTCTTGTCATTAATTCTGAAACACGTCTAATTTTAGACCATTTCTTATTTGAAGCCATGAATTAACGAATGACGTAGAGGATTTAAAGATTTCATAAATTTGAATTTAAAAAAAATACTCGGTACTGTAAAGGGAGTCATTTTCTTGAGTAATTATTATAATCGAATTTTATAAATGATATTATTTACTTCTTTCAAATATTAATTTAATAATTAAAAAAAAAAAAGTAAAATTAGATTTTATTAAAATCTTCAATTAGTCATATCTCTTTCTGGTAAAAAGTAGCCATAAAAAGCCTAAAACACCTACAACAGCAGAAACTATTGGAATATAGCTTATCCATTGAGTATACCATTCTCCACCAATATTAAACATTGAAAGCATAGCATCTATACCGGATACGGCCATAATGCTTAGAACAACAAGAGCTTGGCCCATAGCCCATTCTTCTTCTTTAAACATTCCAATACCAGAAACAAGAGCCCAAAACCCTAGAACAATATTAACTAGCCAACCAGCTCCAAATATTACATCAAGAGCAGTAAGTTCACTTGGTAGAGCAAGATCTAAAACATCATATTTTATAAGAGCAGATAAGATACCCCAAAGAACAAATAAGGCACCTAATATCATTAGAATTATGTTTAATAATTCATTTGAATCTTTTTTTTCACTCATAATTTTATTAACCTTAAATTTTATTTTAATTAAAGTTATAAAAACAAAATGTGTAACCGTTATATTTAAACTTGTTTATAAATAATAATGAGTTAAATAGAGAAATATATATTATTTTTTCTTTAGAGATTTTCTAAGGTAAAGATTAATATATTAGTTATAACCTTTTTAATTCCAATGATAAAAACTACTTTTTTTAAAAAATAATTTGAAATAAAAAATAAAAGAAAAAAAATGGATAATATAATAAGATTAATTGATGTAACAAATCGAGATGGAGTTCAAACTAGTCGATTAGGATTAGCTAAACTCGAAAAAACTGTTTTAAATATCCTTTTAAATAAAATGGGGATATTTCAATCAGAAATGGGTTTTCCAACAACTTTGCATGAAACAAATTATATCAATGCAAATTTGGAATTAGCGAGAATGAAAGTAATTTATCCAATGATTTTGGAAGGGTGGATTCGAGCTATAGAAGACGATGTTAATAAAGCAATAGAGCTTACAAGAATTGAGCATTTAAATCTTTCCATTTCTACCTCAAAACAAATGATAGATGGAAAATTTTTGGGAAAATATAATGAAGATGATGTAATTCAAATGATGGTTGCCGCAGTTACTAGAGCAAAAGAAGTTGGAATAAAAACAATTGGTGTAAATGCTGAGGATGCTAGTAGAACAAATATGGATTATCTAATTAAATTCTCTCAAGCAGCGAAAAAAGCAGGAGCAGATCGAATAAGATATTGTGATACTTTAGGATATGAAACACCTTATAGAATTCATATGAGATGTAAGCAATTAGCCAGAGAAGTAGGAATTGATATTGAATTACATTGTCATAACGATCTTGGAATGGCAGTTGGTAATTCGATAATGGGAGCAAAAGGAGTGTTAGAAGAGGGTTATGACGCATACATAAATACAACAGTTAATGGTTTGGGAGAAAGAGCAGGAAATTGTGATTTAGTTTCAACAATATTAGCTTTAAAACATGGAGCTGAATGGGCTGAACTTAATATGTTAGATTCTAAAATCAAATTAGATAAAGCTTGGCGAATTTCAAAATATGCAGAACATGCTTTTGGAGTTCCTATACCTGTAAATCAAGTCGGGGTAGGCGAAAATGCATTTGCCCATGAATCTGGAATACATGCAGATGGAGTATTAAAATCTAGACATAATTACGAACTCTATGATTATAAAGAATTAGGTAGAGGAAAAAAGATATTAATAGAAACAGGCCGTATGATTACAACTGGAGAATATTCAGGTATAAAAGCTTTTAAACATGTCTACGAAAATTTTGATTATACATTTAAAAATGATGAAGAGGCAAATCAAATTCTTGAATTAATCCGTTATGCTAATGTTCATAAACAGAAACCTCTTGTAAAAGAAGAATTCCTCTTTATTGTAGAACATCCTAAAATAGCAGAGATGATATTAACAATGCAACCTCCTAAAATAACAATATTTCGACCATCTGTTGAAAAAAGAAAAGAAAAGGAAGAGAAAAAATTATCCAGAGAAAAATCATTATAGCAAACTTTTTTTAGAACATAATTTAAAATTATCTTTCAGAAATATCAATATATTTTTTTCCAAGTTCTCCAACATATTTTAGCCTTGGTCTTATTAATTTATTATTAGATAATTGTTCAATTGCATGAGCAACCCATCCAGCGCTTCTTGAGGCAGCAAATAGAGGCGTAAATAAAGGAATTGGTATTCCTAGAGAATGCAACAATCCTGCTGAATAAAGATCTACATTTGGATATATTCCTTTTTTCTCTATCATATAATCTTTAAGTATCTCAATCATTTCGTAAACATAATCGTCTTTTGTATGATCATGACCTGTATCTGTTATTCTATCAATTGATTCACCATTTTTATCTTCTCTATAAAGTTTCTTTAATAGATTCCTTAATATAATTGCTCTAGGATCCCAAGTCTTATAGACACGATGTCCGAATCCCATTATTTTCTCTTTTGCCTCTAATTTTTTTTTTACCCAAGGGATTACATTATCAGTTGATTTCACATCATAATATAATTGTGTCATAATTGTTTCATTTGCCCCGCCATGTAATGGTCCTCTTAATGTGCCTATTGCACTGGTAATTCCGCTATAAATATCAGATAATGTTGATACAGTAACTCTACAAGAGAAGGTTGAAGAATTAATTGAATGGTCTGCATGACAGATCATAACTTGATCAAAAATTTCTTCGAATTCTTTATTTGGTTTTTTTCCAGTCATCATATAATAATAATTTGCAGCTAGAGAAAGGTCATTAGAAGGTTCTACTAATGGCTGATTTGTTTGTATACGATGTGCAAATGCAATTAATGTTGGGATTTTAGCAATAATTCTAATTCCTTTTCTAATGTTTGCTTCTTCAGAATAATTATAATCATCTGGATCATAAAGTGATAATGCAGAAATTGCCGTTCGAAGAAGTTCTATTCTAGTTGTCTCTCGAGGAAAGCTCTTTAAAATCGTTAATATATTATCAGGAATATTTCTTTCTTCAACAAGTAATTTCTTAAATTCATCCAATTGAGATTTAGTAGGTAAATACCCATATATGAGTAAATATGCAATTTCTTCGAAAGTTGATTTCTCTACAAGATCTCTTAGGGCATAACCTCGATAAAATAATTTCCCTCTGATACCATCAATATATGAAATATAACTTTCATCTACATAGACACCAACGAGTCCTTTGTGAATTTTGATCTCTTCTTCAATATTATTTAAGTTATTTTTTTCTATATTCATAACAGGTTCTTGTCGTTCTTTTATCTTTTCTTTTGACTCTAATTTTACAAAATTCATAATGATTGAAAGTTTTTTATTTATTGATATAATAAATGAATAAACCATTTAAATAATTTAGTTCGAGTGAATGATTTTCAGATTTTTAATCAATGATTGAAAGTTTTTAAGAAATTCTCTGATCATATATAAATCTTGTGTTTAGTATTGAAAATTTTTTAGAAAAATCTTAATCAATTATTTACCTTTATTCGAAAAAAATTATCTATCGATAAATAAAATATTCAAAAATTTAAAAATAATTTTAATTTTTTAAAAAAAGATTTCATTTATGATTTTATAATTTCATAAC
>CAZBEU010000021.1:0-3081 GCA_964491005.1 uncultured archaeon
AACTAAAATCCCCGAAGCAGGAATTACTCCTCAAAGTACTCCGATTGCATCCGCTAAGATAATAGAAGAAGCTAAATTTAAAGTATATGATGATGAAGTACCCCCAATACCTCTTGATGATTACACTCCAATGGAAATAGAAGAGGGAGAAGGAGGAGCCGATTTGAAAAAAGAAGAGATTGTTCCCCCTCCCCCTGAAGAATTTGCTCAAGAATATGATGATTCAGCGATTTCTATTCCATCATTAGAAAAACCTACTAAAACTGAAGCATCTTCAAATGAATTACCTACTTTAGATAATTTAGTTCCTCCTGATTTTGAATCTGAAGAAGCTTCTGAGTATCAGACAGAATTTATTCTAGAAGAAGAATCTGAGTCTTTAGATGCTGTATTAAAAGATCTAGGATGGGATCTTGAAGAAGAATAACAAAAAAAAATCCTATGTCTAATCTAACGAAATGTTCTTTATTATATTAAAAAATAATATTTTTTTCTAAAGCTTATAATAAATATAGAAAAGTTAGATTAGATTTGTCTAATCAAAAAATAAACTAAAATCAATAATAAAATAAACAATACCTAACTATTTCTATCAATAATGAGTATCTTTAATAAAGTGTTAGAAATTTATCAAGATCAATATATATGTTTAGATTGTCTTGGAAGAATGTTCTCTCTGTTAGGAACAGATTCAACTAATGAAGAAAGAGGAAAATCATTATTACTTTCATTAACTATGGAATATCATCAAAAATATCTAACAGGAGAAGAAAAAGTAAGAAATAATGCTATAGAATATTTAAAATTAATTGCTAATGAAGCAAAGTTTACACCTGCTCGAGAGATATTAAAAAAAGAGGGATTTAAAACATCTCTAACGGATAGGAATCCTTACTGTTATCTCTGTCATAATATCTTCCAAAATCTTGATAATTATGTTCAACAAGGAATAAATGCTCTTAATAAAATTGAGTATTCAACTTTCTTAGTGGGAACAAGTCCAAGTGGTAAAATTATAGATAATGAAGATAAATTTAAAGCAAAACATAATATAATTGAGGCCGAATCTTTTAAAACACATTTAAATAGAGAAATTGGAAAAAAATTATTAAATGAACTTGATAAACTAACAGATTTTACTCAACCAGATATAACTCTTATTTATTCAATAGATTATGATAAATCTTCGATAAGTTTAATTATCCGCTCTTTATTTATTTTAGGTAGATATAAGAAACTGATCAGGGGTATCCCCCAAACCAGATGGCTCTGTAGAAAATGTAGTGGAGATGGATGTGAAATATGTAATCATACAGGTAAACAATATGAAACAAGTGTAGAAGAATTAATTAGTCCTGAATTCATCAAATCTTCTCAAGCAAATGACTCTAAATTTCATGGAGCTGGAAGAGAAGATATCGATGTTCGAATGATAGGCACTGGAAGACCATTTATTATTGAACTTAAAAATCCAAAAATTAGAACATTTGACTTAGAAAACATTCAAAACACAGTTAATAATGTTAATAAAGATAAAATTGAAATAAGTAATCTTTCTTTTACCAATAAAAAACAAGTAATTTCAATGAAAGAAAATGCTGAAAATACAAAGAAAACATATAAAGCTATTACTAAGAGTACAAGTGAATTATCAGACGAAATTTTTAAGGAAAAATTAGTAAAGATAATAAATACATTTGAAAATAAAAAAATTAATCAAAGAACTCCACATAGAGTAGCACATCGAAGAGCAGATAGAATTCGAGATAAAATGATTTTCAAAATTGAGGGAAAATATATAAAATCAAACTTATTTGAATTTTTAATCGAAACCCAAGGTGGTACTTATATAAAAGAATTGATAAGTGGGGATGATGGTCGAACATCTCCTTCTTTTAGTGAAATTCTTGAAATTCCATTAAAATGTGCAGAATTGGATGTATTAAAGATAGATTATTAAATGATACAAATAATTGATAGCTATTAACAATCTTCAGAAAAAATTTAATGATAGTATATTAATCTCAAAAAAAGCTGAATAAATATTATAAATTCTTTTATATATATATTTAAGAAGAAGTATATTTCCACTTTCTCTTTTTTTTTCCATTTTTTAAAATCAAAAAATAATTAAATTATCCTTCATGAATTTTAATAAGAATACTATATAATTTGGTGATTAGAATAACTCTTCACAAGGGCTACAGAAATAAAACAAGAAAAAGATATAGAAAAGTACCAAGAACCAAGGGTCTTGGAGCTGTAGATAAATATTTATTAGATTATTCTTTAGGTGATAAGGTAGATATTATTACAGATCCATCACAACATAAACGTGGATTTCCACATCGTAGATTCTATGGTAGAACTGGAACTGTTATTGGTTTAAGAGGAAGATGCATTGAGGTAGAGGTAAAATTAGGAAAGTCTAAGAAGACTTTAATTATCGGAAAAGAACATCTTAGATTAAGTTTTGCTTCGAAAAAAGAAGTTATTTAATTTTTAATCTAAAAGAAATATTAAATATTATGTTTGGTAAAAAAATTGAAGAAAAATCTGTTTCAATTCCAGAAGTTAAAAAAATAATGGAAAACATAAAAGAACAGATGATAAAAATAGACCCTGAAGAAGGTATGTCACATTTTCAAGAAATTACTCATGCATATGTAGAGAAATATGCTAAAATGTCACATAAAGATTCTGTTAAAATTAAGAATTTTCTTGTGGAGAAATATGACATTGAAGAAGTATATGCTATTAATATTGTAAACATCGATCCTAAGACAATACAAGAATTAAAAATGATTTTGGAAAAGAGTTATACTGGAAAAACCTTTAATGATGATAAACTCCAAGAAATCTTATATCAAATTGAAGAATTAAAAACATCTTAAATTTATAAAGTAAAAAATAGGCTAACTATTTGTTCTTTTTTAGAACGAAGAATTTATAAATATAGAAGGGTTTAACTTTAAATGAGCAACTTGTTCATACTAATTATTTTTTAAAAAAATGGATAATGCAATAATAAAAAATAGGAAGATCAGCAATTATGAGTGGAAGAGATCGATACAGAAGACC
>CAZBEU010000022.1:0-4526 GCA_964491005.1 uncultured archaeon
GAAGTGTTCTTGTTGTGGTGTTGTTCGTAAGTCAAATCGGACATATCGAGGCTTATATGTATGTAAGGATTGTGGAATGGTCTTAAATGCTGATGTGAATGCGTCAATAAATATTTTACAAAAAGAAGTCCCTAAATCCCACTGGATAGGGGATAGAGGGTGTCTGAGCCGCCCATTAGTGTTAGAAATTAGTTGATGGTTAACCTAAGAATCTCACTCCTTTAGGGGTGAGTAGTTTAAAGCTTCCTATGAGTATATAATCACTTCTACCATAAATTGACTTGTCTTTTATAGAAAATCATTATTTTATTTTAAGAATGATTTCTCGTTCATAGAGGAGTTATAAGATACAAAATTCTATCATTATCTATATGTAATTTCCATATGAGAAGTGCTTTTTTGAGCAATCATGATAAATTATATTTATTCATAAAAGATGGTGGATGTGTAAAAGGACAATTTTTTTTTCAGTTTTGGATTTTTTTTCAGTCACGAGGGTTTAAAGAATTAATTTTAACCGAATTTTCTATCCTTTTAATTTTTTAGAGCATCCACCAAATTATAATATGATCAGCTATTCTTAAAAATATATCTATCTAAATGAAGAAAAAAAAAGATAACCCTTTAATTATCTTTAAGGCTGTGATAAATAGTAATGAGGGAGATTTATGTGATTTTTTTTTTTTAGGATATATCTTTTAAAATTTTTTTAATTTCTTTATATTCAAATTCAATTTGAGAATAAATTCTATTTTTTCTAATTTCATTACTAATTGTTTTTTCTATATTAGAAAATTTCTGATCTTTATCTATTTGAGAATTAGTAATTGAAATTAATTCATCAAAATCATAAAAAGGAAGTCCTAGTCTAGTATATCTAAATCTGGCAATATCATAATTCTTTTCTAAGAGAATTGAACAAACCATTTCTCTTATTTCTGGAGATGTTAATACTTTAATTTTATAAGCTATGATTCTTCGTGTTAGTTCAATAGCTATTTCATTTGCCTGATCGGAACTTAGTAATGTTTCTTCAATCAAACTTTTTTCTATTTTTTGAGGATCAAACGTTTCAGTAGTATTTTTTGAAGTTTTAACTTTAGGTAATAAATCGTACATTTAAAAACCATTATTTTAAGTTTTAATATAATAAAAGAATAATAATTTTCTATTCTAAAATATAATTATTAAGAAGAAAATATTCTATAATAGACTCAATAGATTTAATCATAAAACCTACAAAGAAAAAACTATTTAATTTCTTTTTGTTCTTTTTATATAAGATTATTTTTAGAACTATCTAGGCAATGATTATAACACGAAAGAAATATTTTTTAGGAAAAGTGTATTTAATTATTACAATTTGATAAGATCTAGCCCAGTAGTGTAGTGGTCAAGCATATGAGGCTCTGAACCTTGAGACGGCGGTTCGAAACAAATAGAACTTTCAATTTATTTTGCGAATATCCGCCCTGGGCTATTCTCTTATTGAAATTTTAACAAAAAATCTGCAAATATAATGAATTAATCTGTTTCTAAAATTTTTAGTTTACAATTAGATATCGAAAATTTGTAATCTCATTTATACTGTTTATTTCTACGACTAATTTATGAAAATCTTCGAGATATCCTTCAAATACCATAAAAATTGTTAGTCCATTTTGATGAAAGTGCTGATTCTTACTCACAATATGTTCATTAAAAACGGTTTCAATTTTATTAATCTTTTTTTGGATATTATAGTCATTTGGAATTACTATGATCATATTTCCTACTATTTTCTTTGATATATCGAGGATCTCAGAATCAGAATCTATTGTAGTCGTGTCCATAGTTGACATAAGTCTTAATAATGCGTCTCTAATCAGTTTGGATTTATTATCATATTGATTTTTTGAAAGGAGTTTATTGATAAATTTTTTGAGGCTCTCATTTATAGATAGACTTATTATAGGTATAGTAATCACCTAATATGAATTTTAGATATTAAATTTAATATTAATAATATTATTAATTTTTAATATTTAAAAGTTATTAATAATTTCGTTAATCTTTAAAAAAAGTAAACTATCTATTATAAAGAAAAAAATTATAATTGAATAAACCGAGCTAGAACATTTTTAAACTTTTCAACATCATCAGCTAATTTCTCAGCATCTTTATCATTTATACTCTCATCTTTCTCATATTTATTCAATAAAGTAAGCCAATATTCTATTCTACCTAAAATTGGATTATTGTCACCAAGTAATTTTCGAAGTCTAACAAATGTATCATGAAGTTTGTTGCGAATATTTAATGCTTTCCATCTTAGCATACAATAATCGCTTATTTCAGCTAGGTTTTGTGTAATTGCCATTACATCTAAGGTTTTTTCTCTTTCCTCAGATTTAATCTTACGAATGATATTAATTTCCTCAAAAAGAATTTCAATTACTTTGGCTAAAAATCCTGTTAATTGACCTGGATTTGCTGTCCAAACTCTTACTTCTAAAGATTGATTTGCTTCAGATACAAATACTCTTGTTATAATTCTACCCCCTGTTACTTTTGCCTCAGCACAAAACCATGCCTCAGCTTTGTATCCTTCTGCTTTTGCAGTATCCTCATGAGATGTAATCATACTAGTTTCAAAATTTTTCATAGCTCTAATCGCTGCTCTATAAGCTAATCGTGGATCTAAATCTGCAATCAAAAATGCTCTTGCATCATTAGGTAGACTTTGTATTGCTAATTGACAGTCTTCTATTGTTGAAAAAGATGTACACACTAATGGACATTTTATCTGCACCTCTTTCTTCTTAATCGGTATTGAATGCTGTTCTCCTTGTGCATTTTTATAAATAACAGTTCCTCCAATATTAGAAATACCACATTCTTTTGGTTCCATATAAAAGTCTACTCCTCTAGAATTTCCAGATTCAATTACAGGGACATTTATCATAGCTTCTTTTATTTTATAGCTAGTTGGTGCATCTAACACAACCTTTACATTGTTAATAGCTAAACTACTTTTATTTCTAACAACCACTTTAAATCTCACCTGACCACCTATAAAATCATATTCTCTTATTACTTCTATTTTATCCTCGTCTTTGTGCTCTTTAATTTTTTGTGGTTCATGATGTTCTACTGTGGAAACGCTATATGCAACAAATAACCTTTTTGCCATATCGATATATCCATCGATCTCACCTTTTCCAATTAGTAAAGCAAGCATTTCCTCTATACTGGATTCAGTTACACTTAATCTATTTGAAAGTTCTCTTAATGGCATGGTTCTATATGCTTTGGCTAATTCTTTTATCTTATTTTGAAGGTATTTTTCAGTAATAAATTCTCTTCTTTGAGTAAAAATACCTTTAATCTTACCATTTTTTATTAAATCGTGTAAGCTTCTTCTGGCCAATTCAACAGCAATTTTAAGATTATTCGACAATTTTGTTAATTCAAATTTTCCATTTTCTTCAGCAAAATTTGTAATTTCCTTATAAATTTGATCAGATGTAATTACATCATTCCCTTTATTTGCAAAAAAGGCTGAAATTTCTTTTGCTCTCATTAAATTAACACAGAAAGATTTCATAAGATCTTTTGGGATATGATATTTATTTGCCAAATCTTTTAGTGATATTCTTCCCTTTTGATTAATTTCTTTTATAATAGCTGAAATAATGTATGTTTGTGTATAATAAACTTTTTTATCGAGTGAAAATGAACCCTTAATCTTATATTGACTCAGTAGTTTATATATTATCTGTAAAACAATTTCAGATCCAACATCAAGCATGAGTGCAAGATCATCTATTTTAATTATTCCCTCATCATAAAATTTTGATATTAATTTTTCTCTGAGTTCCGGAGGGATGTAATAAAACATATTATTATTCTTATCTATAATTCCATAAATTTGTTCTTCTTGAAGATATCTTGTGATTAATCTTAACATTTGTTCTTCAGTAATATTAAAAGAACTCATTATTGTTGAGAAATTTGTAATAGGTGCCTGTTTTAATAGATCTAAAAAGCATTTTGGACATAATTGTTTCCCTTCATAATACTTTAATTTTTTCCCACATGGTTTAAATCCCGAAACTAAACCATATCTATTTGCCTCTCTTGCAAGTTTTTCTTTAGAAGCAAAAAATAAACCAGGTGTTTTTAAATATGAATTCCAAGAACAAGATGTACATTTTAGATAGTATTGGCCTGAGGAAAGTCTATCTAATTGTAATAATTCACTACATTCTGGACATTTACTCTCTTCCACAACAGTACATCTATAATATGTTTCAGAAGCAATTGCCTTTGAATATTTGATAAAATGTTTTCGACATTCCCATTGCTCTGTTGTAGCTATATGGTTTATACAAAAACTACTATTACATTTTTCACAAGTAAAATCAATTTTATCATTTTCACAAAATAAGCATTTCATAGTTAAATTGTATTCCTCTTAATTTAATTTCATTTCTTTAATTATTAAATTGTTTTAGATTTTAAAGAATTATCAATTTTTTTTTGAT
>CAZBEU010000023.1:0-3213 GCA_964491005.1 uncultured archaeon
AGGAAATTGCTGGAGATGAGGATAAGCATGAGAAATTATGGAGAGAAGTTTTAGGAGGGTATTTAGACGCCGTTCCAACTATGGGAATGGCAGAGACTCATGATGCTGAGGGTATTGAAAAAATCTTAGAGGTAAATTTGAAAGATGAAAAAGCTGCTATAGACTATTATTTACAGATAATGGAAAAAGTTAAAGAAATGAAGGACGAATTAAAATACGAGTTTTTTCAAATAGAGCATTCAATACGACACATTATTATGGATGAGCAAGAACATGTTTCAGAATTAAAATTACTACTAAATAAATAGATATACTTAATACTATAGTGTGAGTGTTGAGATGAAGGAAGGAGTGTATTATTCATATCAACATTTTTTTTTTTTAATTATTTAACAAAAATTGATTTAACTTATCAATTAGAAGCTATTCATTTGTTATTTTGATTATCGACTGATTTAAACTAATAAAGAATGAACTTTGACGATATTCTTATGATAGAAAGCTCTCTAATTTTATATAAAAAAAAGATTTTTATAAAAAATCAATTATTAAATCTGAATTCTGATATATTTTTAATATTAATTATTGATAAATTTGTCTAATAAATCTAAATAATTAATTATTTGTCTCGTAATAAGGAAATTCTTTTTTACTTTATCTCTAGCATTTTTCCCGATTTTAACTGCTAAATCTGGATGTTCTATTAATTCAATTATTTTATTTTCAAATCCTTTTAGATCCATAGGATCAAATAAAAATCCATCTTTACCATGTGTAATTTGTATCGGAACACCTCCTACTTTTGATGCTACTACGGGTTTAGATTTCCATAATGCTTCTGTTATTGTTAGCCCAAATCCCTCTCTAAGAGATTTTTGAATTATTACAGAAGACTGTGATTGAATAGCATTAACTAAAATGTCATTTTCAACAGTAGTAAGAATTACGTCCTTATTTTCAAGCATATTTCCTGCTGCTTCTTTAACTTGTTCATAGATTAAAACTCCTTCTGGATCATCAGATGCTAAACTTCCACAGAGAACTAAGCGGCAATCAATTTTTTTTTTAATATTTTTAAATATCTTCAAGACGTTAATAGGATCTTTCCATTTATCAAACCTTGATACTTGAGTTATTATGGGTTTATCATTAGGAATTTCAAATTTTTCAAGAGTATAATCAATTAACTCAGAATCTATTTCTTTATTCTTAGGATCTAAAGGATCAATAGCAGGGCATATAATATGCTGTGGAATTGGAATATCCTCTTTTTTATATTGTTCATTAGAAACAATCATATGATCATATCTAACAATAAAGTGTTTTAAAAACTCCCATAATTCTTGATGTGGGGAAGTTAAATCAACATGACATCTCCAGATCCATGGTTGTTGTTTTTTAAAGAATTTTATAATAGGTAAAGGTTGTGGATCATGAATAATAACACAATCATGATCCAAATGAGTTATTTGTGAGAAATCTTCATTCGTCTCCAAATAAAGTTGTTGTTTAATATCTGAAAAATTGAAATCTTCACCTTGTAATCCATTATGGAATTTTTTAGTAATTGTATAAAAATCAGGATTTCCATGTAATACTCTCCATCCTGTAGTCACATTTATATCATTCATTAATGGAATAAGGGATAAAAGCATTTCTGCTACACCACCACCTTGAAAAGTGGAATTAATATGAACAATATGTTTTCCATATAACTTTCTAGCTTTTTTATGTATCTCAGCAATTATTTGAGGCCCTACAATATCATAATAATCATCTATAGATTTAACCATTTTTATTTCATATAATTCATCTAAATAAAAATATTTAAAATTTCAGATAATAAATTTGAATTTTGTAATTCAAATTTTCTCAATTTTATATTTATTTTTTAATAGACTTAATAAAGTTAATTCAGATGAGGATTTATATTATTGGCCTTATTAACTTATTCTGGAAAATTTTATAAATTTAAATCAAAATTATCAATGAAAAAAAAGATTTTAAGGTGGTACTTGTCCACCATCTGTTATTGTCCAACTATAAGTACTTATAATGGTGTCTCTGGCATTAGTTGCTGCTCCTGTGCTATATTGTGAATTTCCACCATGAAAAGTTACGTCATTTTGCAAAGTCAATTGTGACCAACTAATTAATAAATTATCATAATTAATTGTTGATAGAGTTACAGCATAAAACATATAAGACATATCTGTTACACTGGAAACATCCCAATCACCTATATATTGGTTGAAAGAATCAGCAAAATGAAACATACTACTCATATCTGTTACGTTAGAAACAACCCAATCACCAATATCTTGGTCGAATGAAGTAGCCTCATAAAACATAGTTCTCATATCTTTTACACTTGAAACGTCCCAATCACCAATATCTTGGTTAAATAAGTTAGCAGAATAAAACATACCACTCATATCTATTACGTTAGAAACAATCCAATCACCAATATCCTGATTGAAGGAATATGCTGTATAAAACATACCACTCATATCTGTTACACTGGAAACAATCCAATCTCCTATATCTTGATCGAATGAACCAGCAAATTGGAACATATAGCTCATATCGTTTACGCTCGAAACATCCCAATCACCAATATCATGATTGAAATCACTTCCACCGAACATATAGCTCATATCGTTTACACTCGAAACATCCCAATCACCAATATCATGATTGAAGGAATATGCTGTATAAAACATACTACTCATATCTGTTACACTCGAAACGTCCCAATTACTAATATCTTGATTAAAGGAAATTGCATTATAGAACATGCCACTCATATCTTCTACACTGGAAACAATCCAATCACCAATATCCTGATTGAAATCAGTCGAATAGAACATCTTGCTCATATCTGTTACACTCAAAACATCCCAATCACCAATATCCTGATTGAAATCCGTCCAATAGAACATACCACTCATATCTATTACACTCGAAACGTCCCAATTACCGATATTTTGGTCAAATGAAGATGCCCAATAGAACATATTACTCATATTTGTTACACTCGAAACATCCCAATCATTTAAATTTCCAATACTGCCTAACTTATCGCAATTTGCAAACATTTGAAAGAAATTGGTTGTTCCAGTTAGATCTGGAGTATCGGAAGCTGTAATATTAAGATTAGAACACCCCCAGAAATAGCTTCCAGAATTTCCTAATCTTAAATCACCCCATTGT
>CAZBEU010000024.1:0-1616 GCA_964491005.1 uncultured archaeon
TTCACCTAATAAGATTTTTCCATCAAAATAAGGAATACTTACATATTTTTTCATATTATACCCAATTAAATATTTTATCAGAATTTTTATATATAGAGATTTAGATCTAAGTCAACTTTCATCTAATCAGAGTGGTTTTTATTTATATTATTAAGGTAATGATATTTGAATCAGCTCGATATAGATTATATAAATAAAAATTCAAAATATATTAATCTTTATTCTCACTAATACTTTCAAAGTGATTTTATGATTAAAGGATTTAAATTTACTAGTACTCCAAATATAGAATTTGGAGCAGGGTCACTTCGAAATCTTTGGAAGATTATTCCAAAATTTGGAAATAGGCTATTATTAGTTATTGGTAAAAATTCTCTTACCAAATCAGGAAAATTGGGAGAAATTATAAAGAATCTTGAGGAAAACCATTTTAATTATTCATATATTTCTATTTCAAAAGAACCAACTCCTGAGATTATTGATAATTTTGCAGCGGAATTTAAGAATTCATCACCAGACCTTATTATAGGAATTGGAGGAGGGAGTGTAATTGATGGAGGAAAGGCTATTTCAGCGATGATAACAAAAGAAGACTCAATAAAAAATTATCTTGAAGGAGTAGGTACAAAATTACATGATGGTAGAAAAATTCCATATATTGCAATTCCTACAACAGCAGGAACCGGTAGTGAAACAACAAAGAATGCAGTAATAAGTGAAACGGGGCCAAATGGATTTAAAAAATCATTGAGACACGATAATCTTATACCAAATATTGCAATTATAGATCCCGAATTGATGTTATCATGTCCATCTTCGGTAACAGCCGCATGTGGTATGGATGCTTTTACACAATTACTTGAATCATATGTATCATCAATATCAACCCCTATTACAGATGCTCTAGCATTTAGTGGAATGACATATATGAAAGATAATATTTTTTTAGCGTCTACTAATGGAGCTAGTGATATCAATGTGAGAACACATATGGCATATGGGTCTTTAATATCAGGAATAACATTAGCAAATGCGGGATTAGGTATAATACATGGTTTAGCATCTTCGATTGGAGGATTTTTTGAAATACCTCATGGAGTTGTATGTGGAACGCTTTTATACGAAGCAACAAAAATGAACATAGAAATATTGAAGAATAATAAATCAGAAGGAATAAAATATTTGAAAAAATATGCAGAAGTTGGGTCTTTATTCTTAAATTCTACTCTTGAGACTAGTAACGATAAGTTAGAGACTAATCTTAATAATTTATTAGATAAATTAAAAAATTGGACTAATGAATTAAAAATTAACAAATTAGGGGATTATAATATTCGGGAAAATGATTTAAACAGAATAATTGAAAAAACAAGTATGAAGAATAATCCAATTGAATTAGACACTGAAAATATAAGAAAAATTTTATTAAATAGACTTTAAGAAAGAATTTTAAACAGTACTAAAATAATTGCTAAAAAAACTATTTTTATTATTTTAGTAAAATTTTAATTTATTTTAGTATATAATTAATATAATTTATCAATACTTAAGGAATAAAAAAATGAAGATGCTTCAAAATATAAAAAATCGTTGTAGAATATTCAATTTGGAGCACG
>CAZBEU010000025.1:0-6014 GCA_964491005.1 uncultured archaeon
GACCTTCCACGAGGTTTTCTAATTCAATGTACTCTCAATTGGATCATGCTTTACATGGAAGAACCGCTATAATTTAGCTATATTTACGAATTAAGGGAAGTGATGAAAAATGTAACAAAAAAATACTCGGTACTGTTTAGGAGAGTGATGAATTGAGCTATCACAAATCAGAAAGTTTTATACCTCTACTAGATTTTAAACATCTTTTTCTTATGGTTCATATTATAGATCTAACGTAAAAAATATGAATAATCCCTTTAGAAGACCAAGAACATCTTCTATAGATCTTTTCTTAAAAATCTCGTCTTTTTTTTAATTTTGCTTTAGTAGATTGTATATCCAATTGGAAAGAAAATATATGAGTACCTCTCGCATCAACCCTTTGTGAACGAGGAATTATTGCTTGCTATATGAAAAGGTTTTCCACGGAAAACAGGCCAATCCAAACTAGAAGCGATTGTGTACTCATAGTAAGCTATGTCTTTTAGGACATAGTAGTTCACTGTGCAAATTAGATCGATTTTTTTATTTCGTTTAAATTTTCTCTCAATTGTAAATTATTCTCATGAAATTTATCAAGTTTATCACAAGAGAAATTATTACAATAAGCACAATTTAGCACTTTTTTTTCAATTCCACATTTTCTTATTTCACAAATCGAACAATAATGCATTCTTCTTCCATTAGTTGCTATACATCCATCACAATTTACATCTTTATACTCAATTTCTGTATTAAACTCCTTTGACAATTTTTTTGCTAATTCTTTTCTAGCATTATCATCATTATTCTGAGATGCTATATATGCAGGGCATTCAGAACAAATTATTCCACAAAATGATATTAATTTACTCAATCAAAAATCCTCTTATTGTTTTTTTTATTTTAAAATATATAATATTAATTTAAGTTTGTTTTTTTTATTTTAAAATATATGATATTAATTTAAGTTACTAAGTGTGAAAATTTAGAGAATTATCATTATCTTTACTGCAGATCAAAAATATATTGATGAAATAATCTTTTTAACTTAGTTAAAAAAATCTGAGAAATACAGATAGTAAGATCTACAAAATTATTATAATAATCAATTTTTCCATTTCATTAATCTTTCATGAATAAAGATCGTGAAACGATTATTATAGAAAACCTATATTTTGTGTTAATATAAATATATACTAAATTATTTAGATTCTATTTATTACAAAAATGGAAATAAAAATATTATTATATCTAAAATTTTATTATTTTTTTATATTATGACTATGATTGAGAATATGCTAAAATATTCAGAAGATCTAAAAAATGCACTTATCTCTGGTAATGATCAAAATTTGATTAAAAATTTACAAAGAATTTTTACAGAATCAGTGATAAATGCAATGTCTGAATTTAAAAAAGGAAATATAGAAGTTGATGTAGAAACTTTACCTATTGTGATGTTCAATTGGGTTACAAAAGAATTACCTATTAAAATATTAGATAAAGATAATTTTAAGAAGATTATTGATGAATTAGTTTTATTCAATATCACTATTTTAAAAATCTTAAATCCTAAAGAAAAATTATGAAATCCTCACTTCATGAACCATTCATGAATAAAGATCGTGAAATCAATAAATAAATCAAAGAAAATTATTTCTAAAACATTAGTCTTATCAATAAAAATTAATGCTACTAATATTATTACATCAGTTATAATACAAGGATAAATTAGATCCCAATAGTCCTTAATAACATTAGGTGTAAAATGTCCTAATATCAAAACGAGAGAAAAAAATAGAAATATAACTCCAAGACCAAAACATACTTTAAAAAAAAGTCTAATAGTATAACCTTAATATTCTTTTTCATACTTTTCTATTTATTAGGAAGGGCTAATTTATTATTTCATAAATATAAAATATTTAAGTAAAAGCATAAATAATTCTAAATTAATATAATCTTAATTAAAAATCTAAAAATAAGGAGGATTTATCAATGAATTCAAAAAATAACAACCATTCAAAAAAAGAATATCCCCATACATATCTCATCCATACCATTCTCCCTTTCATATTTGCTCTGGTTTCGATAGTAGACACATTTTCTTTCTCATTAACAGTATGGCTTAATGATTTTGTATCCATTTTAATTCGAATTATACTTTTTGCAGTATTTTTGACAATTTCGTTGATTTTAATGTCCTTATCTCATAAAGCACTTTTTAAAAATAATGAACCATCCGAGACTTTAATTATTACAGGGATTTTAAAATATAGCAGAAATCCTTTATATTTTTCGATCTTATTAATATATGTTTCATTTCTTTTCCTTTCCATATCCGTAATTTGCATCATTCTTTTTATAATTATCTTTTTAATTTACAAGAAAATGATAAACTATGAAAAGAAAGTGCTTGAAGATTTATTTGGTGAACAATATTTAGAATATAAAAAGAAAGTACCTAAATATCTTATATTTTAATCTAATCTAAATATAAAAAAGAGAGGAAT
This sequence comes from uncultured archaeon, assembly GCA_964491005.1. Lineage (GTDB taxonomy): Archaea > Asgardarchaeota > Lokiarchaeia > Sigyniarchaeales > SOKP01 > JAFGOA01. The sequence continues at coordinate 2,496 of CAZBEU010000025.1, forward strand.
AAGTTGATTGAAATATTTTATATAAAAATTAATCTAATAATTATGGTGATCTTTTATTTCCTAAGTTTTCTAACTCCTTTGTTAAAACTTAAAATTAAAGGAAAATATCCACATGGTCATCATGAAGGATATTCAATATTAGCTCGATTTAACTTTATAAGTATCATAATTTGGCTATTCTATATCATTCTATATATCTTTTATAGTGATATTAAGAATCTTTTTTGGACTATTCCCTTTCTATATATTGATCCAATTATAGTAATAGGTCTTTTAATGATAATAATAGGATTTATAATTGAATTTCTTGGAATTCAAACTTTGGGAATGAATTTTAGAATATAATTACCAAAAGAAGATACTCAGCTTGTTAATTCTGGAATTTTTAAGGTAATGAGAGATCCAATTGCATTTGGATTGTATTTTTTATTGATAGGATCATTTTTATTAATTCCTAATATCTATACTTTTATTATTATATTAGCTAATATAATAAGTTTTGATGTGAAAGTAAGAGACGAAGAGAAATTTTTATCTAAACGATTTGGAGACAATTATTCAATATATAAAAAAAAAGTCGGACGATATTTTCCTTTTAGAATAAAAAAAAATTAACCTAATCCGATATATATATTGTTAACTGATTATAAATAAGGTTATAAAAACAACCTAATTTTTTTTTAAAATGAATAATGAATTTCAAATATATTAACTCAATTAATAAATAGTATATAAAAATAAAAATTATTATAAATTTTAACGTTTTATAAAATAAGGAAGAATTATGAAATCTGAAAGTTATAATAGACCAAATATTGAAATGGACTATATTTCAGGTAGTGAACGAAAAAAAAGAGTTAAAAGTAAAGATTGGATTGTATATAACATTCCTGTAATGGAAGCTGTAAAAATCTTTTCCACCAATTTTATTGGAAAAGATAAAAATAAAAAGAAAATAGAAATTTATTATCCTCCTGAATTTGAATTCAATAAAAGAATACCTACTGTTATAATATTTTCAATTAAAAAAGATTCAATGGATAGAGGATCATATGTTTCTTGGGCTCTACTACTTGCCTCAAAAGGAATTATTACTATAACATATCAGGCTTTAGACTATGAAAAAGACTTTAAATCCATTTTAGAATATATTAATTCTAATAAATCCTATTTATGGATCGATGAGAATAAGATTGGGATTCTTGCTTTTTGTGGTGCATTAAATCATTTCTTTGATATGAATCCCAATTATATTTATGAAAATTATTTCCCTTCCTTTGGTATTTTTTTTAGTGGAACAATTGCTCCACCAAGTAAATATAATTATTCTTTCCCTGTGTTAATTGTAAATTCTGGAAATGATTATAAAGTATGTGTAAAGTCTTTTTCAAGATTCAAAAAAGAAGCAAAAAAGTATAATATCCAATATATCATGATTGATTTTCCTGAAGGAATACATCGATTTGATGTTTTTCAATCAACAGAAAAATCTAAGAAAATAATAAAAACAATGCTTAGGGAAATACGGTCTCTCACAAAAAATAATGATTAGTACAAATCCATCAGATTCATTAAAAAAATAAAATTAAATTTAAAATTATTCCATAGTATCATATCAGCAATTTTGATATTTTATACTAATTACCATTAATAATATTAATTTCTTTAGATTTTATGAATGAAATGGATTTAATATTCCACTTGGACTGAATTAATTATCAATCTCTTTCACTTCATGAAGATGCCATGAAAAAAGATCGTGAAACATAAAAAAAATGAAATATATTAAATTTCATAGAAAATTCACTTTTTTAAATTCATTATTTGTTAAGTTGAGTTTTTGAAGGTTAAGTAAATTTCCTATTGAATCCGGAATCTCTAGTTTATAACTATTTTCCAAATAAAATTAATCTGTCATTAATACTTAGGTATTTTGTAAATTTTTGTTTTGAATAACAATAATAATTTTTTCCTGAATCATCTTTAATAAAAAATGATAAATAATTTCTATTTTTAAATCCTTCAACATATCCTTGTATTCTTAAAATACTCATCATAATTTAACACTTCATTCTATATTATCATTAAATAAGATATGAAAAATAGTATATATTAATTAATCAGGACTAAAATTTTGCAAATTTAGATTTTTATCTTTCACTTCATGAAGGTGTCATGAAAAAAGATCGTGAAACGCACCTTTCACGTTAGATTATATATATTTATATATTATATCGCCTTTAAAAGAGTCTTGTTTATTTACTATATAAACCAATTCTCTAATATTATTATGTTAAGAACCCAATGATTTAAGAAATTCTTTAAAAATTTTAATTTTTTTTTTTTTTTTTTTTAAAATTCGAATTCTACAATAAAAACTATAATATATCAATTATTTGATTTTAAGAAAAAAATATAATAATGGTTATATTATAACTTTTAAGTTAGAAAAACAAAAAGATGAAGAATGAAATATAAACTAATAGGAAAAATTGTATTTAATAAGGATATCTCTCAACATAAAGAAAAAGTGTTTGAGTTTGTTAAGAAAGCTGAAAATGAAATATTAAAAGGATTTAAGAATTTAGATGAAATCAACTATAAATCTAAATATGAAATATCAGATAATAAATCAATTAAAGGAGAAATAAATACAGAAAATAAATCCGCCCATATAATATTCCATCGTATACGAAAGACTCTCGCTGAATATTTAGGTAAAGAATTACATATAGGTATCAGTTCACTTGAAATTGAATTTTTGAATATAAATTTTCCTTTAGAGAAATTACCTCAAGAAGAAATTTCTATTCCTTTTGTTGATAAAATCCATATTAATAATAACGATAAAACATGTTCAATTGAGATTAATAAAGTAGATAAAAAATTCATTACAAAAGGAAATGTAGAAAGGATAATTAAGAGAATTAAGGAGAAGATTGATAGATCATATTATGAGGGAAAAGCGGAATATCATAAGATTCTTTATGAAAGTCCTAAGAAAGATATAAAAATAAAAGATGATCCAACTATTGAAATGGTAAAAAAACATTGGATAGCTCCAGCATCGACTAAAGGAAAATGGATATATTGGCCCCCAGCAACAAATATTTTTAATACTATGGAAAAAATCGTTTTAGAGGAGTTATTAAAACCATTGGGATTTAACGAAATTAAGAATTCAAACATAGTATCAGGAGAAGATGTGTGGATAAAAACAGGTCATCTTGAAGGTATGCCTATGGAAATTTATTATGTTGCAGAACCAAGAACTCGAAACACAAAAGAGTGGGAATATTTTATTGATTTAATAAAAATTACCCAAGAAGTTCCTTATGATGAACTTAAAAATATGATACAATTAGAACCATTAAAAGGACTTGTATATGCTCAATGTCCTTCAATATATTGGGCGTTCAAAGGTAAAACAATTTCAGATGAGTCATTTCCAATATTACTCTTCGAAAAAACAACAAATTCATTTCGTTATGAATCGGGTGGTAGACATGGAATAGAACG
>CAZBEU010000026.1:0-4856 GCA_964491005.1 uncultured archaeon
GGATTTTTATAAAAATAATCCTATTTTAATAAGTGAAGTTAAAGAAGTTTCAGAAACAATCCCTAAAGATCTCCAAGAAATACCTACTGCACCTAATGATGATTTTATGGAGATTGAATCACTTCCTTTAGAAAAGCTACAGTCCTCTTATACTACTTTAATAAATAATACTAATGAGTTAATTTATGGAGATATTAAAAAGATAATGGTAAATTTAAATCAAATTACTATAGAAGCAAGTACAAAATTACTAAATTTATTATATGAAATTAATGAAGGTCTCTCTTCAGGAATGAATAATTTAAAAAACTGGAGTAAGAGTGAAATTCTTGGATTAACAGAACGCGTAAAAGAAACGGCAAAAGATCTTATTAATAAAAATATAGCCGAACAAAAAGATTTTGAATCAAAAATTAGTGATATTAAAAATAAAATAGAAGAGAAAACACTTAAAATTGTTTCTGAGCAGTTTAAAAACAGTTCAGAATTATCAAAAATAAAGATCCAATCACTAGAAGGAAAAATAAATGAATTAAAGACAATCCAAAATGATAGTAAAGTAGATATCGATAAAAGTAATGAAAAAATAACGAATATAAAAAATAAATTCGAAAACGAAATAAAGAATTTTACTGATACTTTAAAAAAAGATATAGATGAAAATAATTCAAAAAAGATCAATGAATTAAATCTGGTTAAATCAAAAATTGATAATTTTGAAAAAATTATTACAGATATTAGTAGAAAAGTTAAAGATTTGGATAATAATATTGATTCTTTAAAAAAAATATAATTCAATAAATATTTAGTTGAATAATATCATTAAAAAAAACTTAATATTATTTTAACCTTTTTTTAGCCTACGTTAATATATTTAACAATTATAAGGGAAATTTAAGATTTGTTAAATGGGATGTATGTAGTTTATATTTTGGAATATTTGTATTCAATCTTTTAAGTTGATTTCGTTTAGCTAAATTACTTAAAATTCTTCCAATTTTATCTACTTTAATATTAATTCCAAAATTATCATTTAAAATCGAGGAAATCTTATAAGATGATAATATTACTACCTCAGAGAAATTTTTTTCACAGAGTATTTCAATAGCTTTTTTTATAAGTTTAGTAAGCTTAATCTTTGACTTGTCCTTTTCTTTCTCCATTTTAATATAATCTTATTTTAAAAAGTATAATATTTAATTGTATCTTTTGAAGTTTTTAAAATTTTCCAATTAAGATAATCAATTTTCTTTCTTAAAATAGATAATTAAATATTTATAGTGATAAAATATGAAAGTAAAATTATATTAAATAAAATAATAACTGAATATTTTTATAATAAGAATTTGATGTATTAAAATATTAAAAAAGAGAAATAGTAAATAAATGAGAAAGAAATTTAAAAATTATTCCTCAAGAGGATTGAAAAATAAAGCAAAAGGAATGAATAATAAACTCAGAATCACATATACAGATATTAAAAATAAAATTATCAACAAAAAAGTATATTTAAAAGGTGAAGAGCCTCCAAAATCCTATGCTTTTAGTAAAAAATTTATTATTTTATATTCCTTGTTTGGATTCTACTCTTTTATATTGTTATGGGGCATAAACGATCCAAATAATATCTTTATAAAATATCTTGCATTTGGAAATCCTTTTAGTTTTGGGACAGCTCTTTTAGTATTATTTTTAATATTATCAATAATACTTAACTATGATAAATTAAGGAACTTTCTTTTTGAAGGCTTTACTTTCGCAAAACAGATATTAATTTTTGGATTAATATTTGCTGGTCTTTATTTACTATTTAATTTTATTTCTACCAATATCAATCTAATCAGTTACTTTTTATTTTTATCTTTTATTTGGATTGTTCTTCTCAGTAGCAGATTCTATATTTACTCCAGAAAATTTGCTACTAAAATAGAATCTGTTTTTCTTGAAAAATATTCTAAATCAAGATATTTTATTGTCATTATTGTACCAGGCATAATAGCAATCATTTTAGTACTTATTGCTTTGTTATATCGCACTTTATTGGTATATATTTCTTTAGATGTTTTTGGTCCTACTACTCCACATGCAGCTGTTGGAATGTATACTTTAGAAATGAAGTGGATAATGCCCATGATTTATTTTAATTTAGTGATGGTGATTATATTTTTGATAGTTGAATTTATATCAACACGAAGAAAAGCTGAGACAAAAAGAGTTGGAACCTTTGACAATTTTACTTTTTCACTAATTGTACTTTTTATTTTCTTTTTTCAGATTTTTCAAATTAGTGTTTATTTAATGTTACAACCTGAAACATTAGAAGCTATTAAATCGTCATTAGGTACAAATAGTGGAGCATTAACTTCGGTTTTTATTTTTGAATTCTTTATTTCAATGTTATTTCTTTATCGTGTTATTGTTAAATTAGGAAAGTCATATGGATGGCAATTCTTATTTTTTAAAAGAGATGGATTGGTTTTATTCTTTTTAGGATGTGTCTTAGCTCAAACTTTAGCAAGATTTACATTAGCAAATGACATACCTAATCAACAAATTACCATTATTGGGGAGATCTTTTTATCAGATAAATACATAATTTCAATTTTTATGATTATTTTTTTGGGTATAACTTTACTTGTCTATTATATAAAACCTCATCAAACGTCTATGTTTATGAGAATGCAAAAAGAAACTATCAATAAAGAAGAAGAAAGTATGCAAATAATATATAAACTTCTGAGGGGTGAATATATCCGGAGAGGAGATGGTTTTCCAATTGAAATAATGGAAAGGGAATTAATTAAATCTACAAAATTGTCTAAAGCAGTAATTTATTCTCTAATAAAGAGATTAGCAGATAAAGATGTAAATATGGTTCTTTCTGAGGCCAATGATAATTTTGGAAATAAGGTACAATGGATAAAATTTGTTTCCGTAACAGAGCAATTTGAAAAAAAAGATATTGCTGATAAAAAAGTTAAAAAGTATCTGTCAGAACAATTAGTAAAAACTACTTCGAAAACAAAAAGTGAGATGGGAAAGCTTGGAAAGGATCTTAAATCAGATAAAGCATCAGATCAATTTATTACTTCTCTCACAAATAGATTTGATAAAAGACAACAACATAAGATTGAAAGAAAAGAAAAATTAGAAAAATTAAAAGATTTTCCATTTAAAGCTAGAGAAATAAACGAAGAAATGAAGAACATTGTTTTCGAAATTATAAAAAAAGAATATATGATGCGTATACAAGATCTTTCAAGATATCAAAACTTTTATATTCCTATTTCTGAAATTGGAGAAAAAATAAGAATAAAAACTAAAATTCCTTTAGGATTTCTATATGTATTGTTAGAAAACATAGCTAAAACTGATATGGAATTAAAATTATTGGATAATCCTGAGGATGAGAAGAATAAAACTATCAGGTTTGTACCAGTCTATGACAAACATCTTTATAATCTACTTAAGGAATTTAGACCAATTGAATGTCAAGAATTAAGAACATTTTTCTGGGTTGATTTTCTAATTTCTCTCCAAAAACATGATCCAAAAAAGAGTTTTAAAAATCTCTATAAAAATATTGATAAAAAATCAGAATGGAGAAAAAGATTTCGTTTTTTAAAATATAAATATGAAAAAAGTTTATCTGAAAAAGAAAAAATAATCACTTTAGATGAATTAGCAGAAATATTTGCAACTGTTAGGAAAATTAAAAAACAAAAGATACTCCTTTCTGGAATTCCAAAAACCAAAATTAATGATGAAAGTACTAATGAAGATAAAGAGAATAATGTTTTAGATAAACAAGATAATACAAATATACAATCTGACTAAAAATAAAGAAAAAAAAAATTAATTATTTATTTCTCATTTTAATTTTTCTCGCTGCTAGACTAGACATGATTATAATTGTCAATATAATTGTTAATATATCATATCCTGGGATTCCTCCAGCACCTGGTGCTTCTATATATGCTATGGCTCCAATCATCCCTCCTGTCCATGGTTCCATCTCAATTATTATTGAGTTTGTTACATTATCAAAAATTACATTATCGAAATAAAAATCAATAGGTGCTAAATCCCATTCAAGATTTCCACTCATATTATATCCACAGAAAAGGATTGCTAAATCATCCAAATCTAAACTAGGTGGAAGTTGTATTGTCATAGTTATATTGGAAGTAATAACAGATGGATTAGTAAAAAGCATATCAACATATGTTAAAATTGTGCCATTTACTATTGTTGTATTCACAGGATTCATTTTAAAACTGTTATGGAGAAACATTCCCGGATCTGCAGTTGCTCCTACAGTAAATTCTATGGTAATAGTTACATCCGATGGAAAATGACTGCTAAATGTAAATGAATTTGTTCCTACTAATAATGCTTGATCGAATTTTGGATAAGAAGAAATATACATCCATTTAGAATCAGGTCCTGGTGAATTTGCCCAACCATACATCATTGTAGTTCTACCTGTTGTTTGGTCAAAATAAAAATTAAGTTCTACATTAATAGTTGAATTTCGTAATACAACATGACCTTCTGTTGGACTATAGTCTATATCATCATAAATACTACCGAATAAATCAAAAACATTCTGTAAATCTGCACTTTCAGTTCCTGTTGGCATAATAAGAGGTGGACCATTAATTTCTTGAAATGAAATAGGTGAAATAGGCCAATGCTCATTTGCTATTGCAAGAAAATCATTATTCATGTGTTCCCAAACTCCACTAATATGATTCCAATATTGAATATCGGCATATAAATAACTAAAGAATTGATATTCTGATTGATCAGGTGCTAACGTTATTGGTATACCTATCGAATTATATTCTTGAATA
>CAZBEU010000027.1:0-2016 GCA_964491005.1 uncultured archaeon
TTGATGTTTTATAAATCCCATCAGATGCATTAAAAAAATAGTTATATGTTCCATTATTTAGAAAAGTTTGATATTCATAAATAACACCATCAGTATAATTAAAATCTCCAAGGTCTTCTTTAGACATCCTATAAGCATTATCATTAATTACAACATTAATAGAATTTGGCATATTATTATCTGTATCAGAATAATTTATTGTAAATCTGAAATTAGTTGTTAAGTTACCAATTATTGGATTTAGTTCAGGATTTTCCAATTTAGGTGTATTTATATTGGGGGGAAATAAAGCATTTGTTTCAGTCATATTGATTTCCCAAGTGTTTGCACCCATAAAATAAAAAAGACCAGAAATCAATAAACCTGTATATTTTTCATAGTAAACAAGACTACTTTGGTTATCTTCTAATTGCCATACATTATAATTATTACCGTATATATTTATAACATCTTCTCCTGTAACATTAAATAAATGTTCTGCTTCTAATCCTGTAAAGATAGGAATTGGGATATTTTTTGTATTGATTGTAGTATTTTGATGAATCCAAACCCAATCATGGGAATTACTTCCCCAAATCATAGATGAATCAAATAATCTCGTTTGATTATTTACATTTCTCTCATAATACTCAGGATCACCATTGCCATATGTGAGTGTTTCAATACAGTGAAATATATTATTATTAATATATGTATAATTCTCAATTCCATTATAAAATGCTAACGGATTGCCTTGGACGATAGCATGCCATTTAAAATAAAATCCATTAAATAAAATTGAATTAGTACTATATGATAGTTTAAGATCTATGAGATCATTATTCTTTCCCATTAAATTATATATATTAGTAATATCATTCCAATAAATTGATGAAAATATTAAAATTATAAATATCATACAAGTTTGTTTTCTTATTCTTGAAATTTTAATCCCTCTTTGTATTTGTATGTTAAATTTCCAAAGATTAATATAATATTTTGGTTAAATATATTTATAAATATTATTATAAAAAGTATTTAAATACCCTAAATTTATAACATTTATTTAATATTTCATAAGAATACTGACGTTTGTATATAAAAGGTAATCATAAATTAAATTATATTGATTTTTGCAATTAGAACTAAAAAACTACTATGAAAGTTATTACTGTATATATATTAATGGCTTTGGGGCTTTTACTTTCAATTTTATTTGTGTTTATTTTTTTCTCTATAATTGAAAGAGATTTTCTTCTGATTTTTTTCTTCATATCATTCATTATAAGTGAAATCATTGTTTTTGGTATCTTTTATATAATTAAAATAAAGAAGAATAAAAATTAAGTAAATCCTATTCCTTATTTTTTTTTTGATTTTTTTTGAAGTAGGTAAAAAATCTATAAAAATTTGATTTCAATTCCTTCTAGATTTTTGATTTACGAGAGATTATTATTTCTACAATACTTCTAATTAAGATTTAAATAAGATTAAAAAAAGAAATTTATTTGATTAAATTAGATTTATTAATTAATTTGAATATAGAAGTACTATTAAAATGAAATTTTCAGAAAATTATGTTAAAGTTCATGAAAAGGTTATATATACAAAAAAAATCATGAAATTTAAGATTTCATTAGACTTAAAAAACCTTAATATAAATGATATTACTGAAATAAAAGGATTAGAGAACATTCATGAATTAGAACTTCTAGATCTAAGTTATAATAATATTAAGCGAATAGAGGGTCTTGAAAATTTAAAAAATTTAAAAATACTAAAATTTACAGGAAATAGACTAATTAATATCACTGGACTTAAACAACTCACTGATTTAATACATTTACATTTAGGAAATAATCAGATTAAAGAAATTAAAGGACTTCAAACTCTTAAAAATCTTAAAAAATTAGATCTGAGAAAAAATCAAATTTCCAAAATTGAAGGAATTGAAAATCTTGTAAACTTAAGAACAATATATTTAGATGATAATCTAATTCCAGAAGAAATATACAGAAATTATAATCTAAATAAATG
>CAZBEU010000028.1:0-2271 GCA_964491005.1 uncultured archaeon
GAACAATCTCACAACTAGAGCCATTTCCAGGATCGGCTATAACATTTAAATTTTGCCCATTAAATTTTATTCTTTCAGTAATATCTTGTATGTGTAGATCATTTATATCATTAATTTGGGTTACTTTACCAATCTGATCCCATTCAGTTTTTATAAATTCTTTATTATCATAAATCTCTGAAATAATTACTTCTTGTTCAGTAGAAAATCCCATTCCTGATGGATTCCAAACTTTTAATCCTATATATTCTGGGGTATTATGACTAGCGGTGATCATACATCCAGCATCTGCGTTTAAGAACTTTAATGACATTGCTAATGTTGGTGTTGTTACTATTCCTAAGGTTTTAACAGAACACCCAGAACAAATTAACCCTGATATAAGAGCATATTCTATAGGTAATGCTGAGGTTCTAATATCTCTTCCTATCACAACTGTAGTTTCTTCTAATAATGTATTTTGTTTTTTGCCTTGTAAGTATGTACCTAAAGATAAACCCACATCTAAAGCCATATGGGGTGTAAACATTAGATCTGATTCACTATAGTTCACAAAAACTTTTCTAATACCAGATGTGCCAAAAATATTGCTTGTCATTGTAAAATTAAGAAATTTAATTGTAGATAATAAATAATTAGTTTATTAATCTTATGATAAAGGAAAAGATTCATATTTTAAATTTTTTTCGTGAGGATTAAAAATATTTAAAGAGAAATTTAGGCTAAGGATATATTTTAATAGATTAAAATCTAAGATTATTTAAGTATTAAAAAAATTGTAATAATAACTATTTTAGTATTTTTATAATAGTTAGTTATTTTATAAATTTCTAAGGTGTGTAAATATGGTTTATGAAATAAAAAATGATAAGATTCCATTTTATAAAGAATACATAGCATTGCTTATTTTGGTTATTAATATTATTGTATTTATAATTCAGTTAACTGATCCTTCAGGTAATATGTATATCTATGAAGCTGCTTTTGTTCCAAAAGAATTTTTTGAAGGAAAGAAAATTCTCACAATTATATCATCAATGTTTATGCATGGAGATATTGTTCATATACTTATGAATATGTGGTTTTTTTATGTTATAGCAGATAATTGTGAAAATTTTTTGGGACATTTTTGGTTCCTAATAATTTATCTTCTTTCTGGTATTGCAGGAACAGTTCTTCATGCATTAGTTTCTCTCTATATACCTGTTCTCTATGATATTCCGTCTTTAGGGGCTTCTGGAGCTATCTATGGATTAATAGCTGTTTATGGTATACTCTTTCCTAAGATTAAACTTAGATTAATCATAAGTCGAGTACCTCAAATAATTCAAGCGTATCACTTGATGATTTTATATTTTATCACAGAATTAACATATGCTTTAATAACTTTTGGCACAACTAGTACAGCTCATTTTGCTCATATCGGTGGTTTTATAACTGGAGCTATCTTTGCAGTAATTTTAAGATTTACAAAAAAGAAAAAATTAAAAGATATAAGATAAAAAAAAATCTTATAATTTTAGGATGAATTTAAATTTTTAATTTTAGGTTAAATTATTCATCCATTTTTTAGATAAAAAACGTTTATAACCTATTATCATTTTTATTAATTCATCTATTGCTATAAATGCGATAATAATATGAATTGGGAGATGAAATATAAAGGCAGATATAAATGCAATTGGAACTCCTATTAACCACATCCCCGCAATATCTAAAATCATACAAAATCTAGTATCACCACCTCCTTTTAAAATACCTGTATAAAACAATATATTTGTAGCTTTTCCCCATATAATAATAGCCATAACAAAAATAATATTAGATATATATGATTTGCTTATAGAAGAAACATTAAATATATTCGCTATATTCTCTCTTATTAATAACAATACAATCATTACAATAAAAGAAATAAAATAAATAATTATAAGAAACTTTTTTGAATAATTAATGGATTTTCTTTCTTCTTTAGCTCCTATTCTATTTCCGATCATTGTAGCTGCAGATACTCCAATACCTGAAAAAAATAAAAGACAAATATCTTCAACTGAAGCTGCGGCTTGATATGCTGCTATAGATTCTGTACTTAATTGAGCAAATACAAAAACAAACATCAATGATCCTAAACCCCATAATACATGCTGTAAAACAACAGGTATTGCATTCCTCAAATATTTTTTAAATAACCTTTTGGAATATAAAAATAATTCTTTTATCTTCGCTGCTGTAGGAAGATTAAAATAATATGAAAAAGATAAAATTAAAGCA
>CAZBEU010000029.1:0-1919 GCA_964491005.1 uncultured archaeon
CTACAGCATTAACACTCATTGCTGCAGTTACTGCCGAATCAATTCCTCCACTAATTCCTACAATAATTCCTTTTAAATTGCTGGATTCTACATAATCTTTAATCCAATTTTGAATATTATCAACCAAATTTACATAATCTAATTTTCTCATATTTTCTCCTATTTTTTTTTAAATATATTAAAAATATCTAGTTCAGATATATATATTTTGTAAAATATCCTATGGCTAATTCTGTTCTATTTCCGGTTCCTGCAACAAGATAGAAACCCTTACATTGAGCATAATAATATAAACCTGCCATTCTTAATCTTGCTTTTAAATTTCCCCTCGCCATACAATCTTTTTTCATTTTTTGATTGGCTTGATTTATTATTGCATTATACCCTGAAGTTAGATCTAAAACATGCAATTCTTTATTGAGAGCTCTTGATATTATTTTCGCATCCTCTAAATCTTCTGGATTTGATTCACATGGAATATTAATACAGATAATTTTATCTTTTCCTAAAGCATTTAAACACAAAAATGCAGTTAATGCACTATCAATGCCACCACTAATACCAATTATTACTCCATCAGCATTTACAGTCTCTATTTGTTTTTTTATCCAATTTTGAATCTCTATACTTGTTTTTTCAATATCAATTTCTCTCATAATTTCTTTTTAAATAATTTATTTAATATTATAATTATTAAACTACTAATACTATTTATTATATAACAATTAATAGCTGAATCGATACAATTAATTGTTTTTGAAACCTTTATAAACTAATATCATTATATATTATTAGAATAATCAAGAATGAGGAATAATTATGAGTGAAGAATTTAAAAATTTAGTTGATCAATCATTTGAAAAAGGAATTAATCCAATTTGGATATATACAAACGATTATATTTATGGGATGTTCCCTGTAGATGATGGTGCTGGTCGATGGATGGAAGTAACTTATGATTTTGATTCAGATGATCCGATTTTAAAAAAAGAGAGAAATGCAGATTTATCTTATCAGTTCTTATTTGAAGAATTAGAAAAAGGAGTATCCTATTATATTGAAGATTTTAATGTAAATAACTTAAAACAATTTGCTGCTACCGTCGAGAATAAATCGGGATCTGAAAAATTAACTGCTATCATTAACGAGCTTATAAATAACACAGATAAATATTCTGCAAATTTACCAATTATTAAAAGTAAGAATGATGCTAATATACTAAAAGAAAAAGTTTAACTCTTCTCTCTATTTTTAAATATATAAGTTTTTTCTTTGAGGAAAATTCTTGGTAAAAGCATCATCAATTTTTCTAGCCATTTTATATCCAATATTGGCATCCTTTTCCTTAATGATTTTTTTTAAATGATCCCCTTCAATTTGAGAAAACTTTTCTATTCCTGTTGTTATAATATTTTTATCTTTTCGAATAGGTACTACCATTCCAAATACATTTAACATATCTTCATTGGACAGTTTTTTATCATAAATATTCTCATCTATTTCTTTATCAATGTTTTTTATAACAGTACCCATTGATAGAGCAGAATAAGGATTTATTTGTTTGGATTTAATCCAATATGTATATGGTTGTTTATTAATAAAAGTATCTGTATTAAAATGATTATCATTTGAACTTGTTACTTTCCAATCTTTCGAATCTTTATCATAATGTTTTTTCATTTTTTTTACGATATTTGAGACTGGAGCAATACCATGATAATCTTCTTTTAATTTTTCGTGATTCTCTTTCATATCTCTAAAATATTTAATGAAAAAAACTATAAAAACTTAAAGAATATAAAAAATAACAGAATTTGTACAAAATAAAAATAATTATCTCTATGGAAAAATCAAAAAATTCAAAATATCAAAATATTGCAATAGATGTCAATAAATATTTTTTAAAAATTGAAAAATTG
>CAZBEU010000030.1:0-1950 GCA_964491005.1 uncultured archaeon
CATCACCTCCCCAAAGGTTAGGGTTTTCTTGAGTGATCATGATAAAATTGGTGTAATCAAAATTAAAATGAAAAAAATATACATTTAATATCTTAACAATCGATATTATATTATCATGACAGAATGTCTAACTTGTGGGAAAGACACTGTAGTAGAAGTTGCTTCAGGTAGTTCTAGCACTTGGGGTTTTTGGTGCTTGAAATGTAATAGTAAATGGTTAGTAAAATCAGGAAGACGTGAATCAATAGATACCCTATGGCATAAGATTGAATAATAGAAATATAATTTTTTTTTCTTTTTATAAAAAATCTCTTATAATAATCCTTAATAATTTAGAGCTACTTGATTATAATTATTTTCTCTGATTATAAAAGACATCCGGTGGGAGTTGAACCCACAATTGATTGCTTCGAAGACAATTGTCCTATCATTAGACGACGGATGCTTGTTTTAAATCAATAACTTTTGAAGAGTCAGAGGGGATTCGAACCCCTGAAATAGACGGTTAAGAGCCGCCGGCCTTAACCTCTTGGCTACTGACTCGTATCTGATCCTAATCATTAAATAGGAAATTTTTTTTAATTTCTACCTCTTTTTTTTTTGAATTAATAATTTCTAAACTATTAACAATTAATAGGGATGGTGAGATTTGAACTCACGACCTTCGCTTTATAAGAACGATGATCTCTAAACCACTAATCTACACCCCCATTTTTATTAGATTTATTGCATAGGATTAAAATACGCAATTAATTGTTTAGAATATAACTATTCATTTATTTTACGACATTTGATGATATTAATAAATAGAGGTGTTGGGATTTGAACCCAAGTTTTTCGGCGCATGAAACCGACGTCTTCCGCCAAGCTAGACCACACCCCTATTATTGTTGGTGGGAGTAATTGGATTTGAACCAATGCTACTGGGTTTGGAATCCAGTCTAATTCCCCTATATTATACTCCCATTCTTTCTAAAGATAGGAGAGGTAGGAATCGAACCTACGAAAACCTCCTTGTAAGGGAGGGACAATAACCGCTATGTGACTCCTCTAAATTTAACATATACACCCAGTAGGATTTGAACCTACATTTTATTGCTTAGAAGGCAATTATCCTTTCATTAGACGATGGGTGTTTATTATATTCTGTTTTTAAATGAAGAGTCAGAGAGGGTTTGAACCCCTGAAATCGGCGGTTAAAGGCCGCTTGCTTTACCACTTAGCTACTGACTCTTATTTACTTTTTATATTTTCTCAATATGTTATTACAATAATTTCCATTTTAATCTCCCAATTATTTGACCTCTCATTCCTGATTAATATTTTAATTGGTAGGGATGGTGAGATTCGAACTCACGGCCTACGCTTTATCAGAACGTTGATCTTTAACCCCTGATCTACATCCCCTTTATTTTTAACCTTCACACCTCTTGTGTTATAGTTTTATTCTTACTTCTAATGTCTTTTTTCTTATAGAGTACTTCTTATATTTTAATGGAGCTGATAGGACTCGAACCTATGCCCTCTCGAATTTCAATTTCGACCATCTTATATAAGAATGATTGTCGAAGGTCCTTCCCCATTAGACGACAACTCCTTGATTAAAACGCTCCTAGTATGATTCGAACATACGTCACACTGGGTAACAACCAGGAACACTACCACTATGCTATAGGAGCATCTTTTTGTATTAAATTCTATGATATGAAAGTATTTTATCGAAGAAATTATATAATAAAGAGATAAGAAGTCAAATCATAAGGTAAATCATTGTTTCTGAAGGAAATTATGGATATAACTATCGTTTAAATCGACGCATTTTGATAATATTTACAAAATGCCAATTCATCCTTATCATAAATATACGATTGACCATAATATTATCAATGCATATTATATATTTAAATATATTGCTAGAATATATTATTATCATTAAAATGGGAAAAGAAT
>CAZBEU010000031.1:0-3720 GCA_964491005.1 uncultured archaeon
TAAATATGGTAATTAATCCAATTAGAATAAAAGCAGTAAATGAGGTAATAATTGGAATATAGCTAGGTAATTCATATCCCAACCCATCTACTATTAATGCTTCTACGAATCCCCATATACTAAATATGAAATCAATAATAATGATTTTAGCAAAATAATCATCTATTATTTTACCCGCTGTAGATGCAATACCCTTTCCTACTTTTATATTAACTTTTGGGACAATCGGATATTGAAAATTATTTCGAAAGGCATTAAATAATTTACAGTCATCATCATTATCTAATTCACATTCTAAAGGATTTAACTTTTCAACATATTCAACAGAAATTTTCCGGATTAAAATATCTATAGCTTTCTCTGTAGCATAGCCTCCATCGATTTGAAACATACAATCAGAATAATATATATTTTCAGGATTATTTAAAACTCTATGGTTAGTAAGAGATTTAGATGGATCTTTAAGAATTTTTATAAAATTCTTAGAATAAATGAAATCAGAAAAAACTAAATTGTCTTTATCACCATGATCATCTTCAACATCTATATTTATACTGCTTATTAATGGTATAAACGCTGGTTCTATGTTATTAAAAATCATAAGAAATTTAATCTGAGTTTGACCACGATCCTTCATTATTGTATAGACTGAGTCTATTATTTGAGTATCAGTGATTTCTATAAAATGTGAATCCTCTATATCATCTTCAATGTCAGTAGTCGCAAATAACCTAAAACTCCAAGGTATATCTGGAAGTTTAAAAAGGAGATTTCTCACACTATACCAGTATGCATTATAGTGATCTTTAATTCCAGAGATGTATTCTTTTTGATTCTTTATACATATTTGATCCTTCTCACATTTATTCTCCATTTCAAAATTAATAAATGATGGAATGAATAATGATCCTAACTCTCTCATATTATATTTCACATAACTCTCAGAATCAATATTTTTTAGGGATAAATTTAATTCTGTAGCTTTTACAATTCTTTTTTTAATAAGATTATAGATTTGTTCTAAAGATTCAATATTTTCTGGACTTCGTT
Source organism: uncultured archaeon (assembly GCA_964491005.1). Taxonomy (GTDB): domain Archaea; phylum Asgardarchaeota; class Lokiarchaeia; order Sigyniarchaeales; family SOKP01; genus JAFGOA01. Next base: position 1,051 of record CAZBEU010000031.1, read on the forward strand.
CAGCAATCTGAAGTAAATTTTCACCATATATTTTTTCATATAACTCCTCATCATGGTTTTTTATAAATTTTAATTGTTCAATAAAATGCCAAACTAATCCAAAATCTCTTAGTATAATTATTTTATTGTGTCTTGTGGTAAAAATATGTCTATTATCTCCAGATATTTTTATTTTTCTAAGAAATATCATTCCTTTTTCAGTAATTATATCATTAGCATCATAGGGTCTCATATAATGATTAATTTCTACATTTCTAATCCATTGTCCTGTCTCTAAATCCCAGATTTTAATGGTATTATCTTTTGAAATTGAATAAAGAAATCTATTATTTCGTTGAATATCGATATATACCACATCATCTGTATGGGCTTTTAATTCATGTATTAACCGAGGTTTACCTGTATTATTATCATCCCATACTCTTATTGAATTATCAAGACTGCTTGAGAGAAATTGTTTAGCTTCTTTAAAAATTTTTACACATGTTATTGAATCTGGGTGCTTACCTATTAAAATAGGATTAGGATTGTTTATCTTATTTAAATCCCATTTATATATTTCGCCTTCTCTGGACCCTGAAATTAAAATATTACTTTGTAAATGAGTATCAATACTTATAATCCATTCATTTTGGGTCCCTATTACTTGTGGATCTTTATCAACTACTATATTATTATTCTCTATAGTAATATCGAGTTGATTAATCGTGTTATCATCTGTTTTGACTTTGTTAATTGCATGTATATTATTTAAAGCGTAAAAAAGTCTGACAACATTTTTGTTATTAGGACTAGGTAATATATCTATGTCAAATATTGCCTTTGGATATAGAATAGATTCTACTTTTCTTAAAGAAATTTTTTTTTTAGTTATATCATTAAAAATCCATTTTTCAGAATAAGAATCTATTTTCCCGCTCCAAATGTATAAATCTCCATTAATAGCTCCAGCGCAAACAAACCAATAATGTTCATTATTCAGCTCTAAAATAATCGAATCAATACATAACAACCAATTATTTACAGTTATCTCTTTACTTTTCCCTATATCTGCTTCTAAAGTGCATTCCGGAGTGTTCTCTCTTTCGAGTAATTCTTCTATATTCCAAACTAAAACTTTAGGAATTTCTCCTTGCACGCATTCTGAACATGAAAGCAGATAATTACTATCTGGACTTAGTTCTATCCCCCTTACATCAAGAGTGTGCTCCTCTAAAACATTGATTATAATTTCATCTAGTTTTTCTGAAATTATTTCATTTTCTTGAAAAACATCATCGATATTTATATCTTTATTATTATTTGATTGAATTCCCATATGATCACTTGCATTAGATAGTTATAAATGATTATTGGATTTTTTATTATATGAATTTTGTGTTTTGAATTATTCTTTTTTAATTATTAATTTTATATTCATTAATTTCTAAAAAAAAAAGGGATTAAGAAAAAAAGAAAAGAAGTGGAGATTAATCTATTTGGGCAAGAATTCTCGCTATTCTTAGAAAATATTCAATTAAAGTAACTTGATTATTACTAAGCTCATCAAAAGCCTTTTCAAATTCAGAAAAATGCTCTTTTAAGATCTCCATAAATTGTTCTGATTCGATTAAATTCTCTAAAGAATTTTTTAAAGCAAATTTTTGTTTATCATATTTTGCTCCCTCAGCTTCAAATAGATCAACGGTTTCTTTAAACTTTTTGATATAATCATATAATTTCACTTTAAATCCATCGAAGTCATTTTCATTATATTCAAATCCTAATTGTCGATCAAGACCTATTTTTGCTAAATCACCCCAATCAACACTAGAGCCCTTAACAGGAATTATTTGAATATTATGTTGTCTTGCCAAGTCGAGTTCATGTGCGCAATCTACAGAATTAAAAACAGATTTTTGAGAGGCAAAGAATAATAAAAGTTGACTGTCTGGAACTCTTTCATTCATAAAATCATCAATATTTCCTTTTAGATCTTCTTCACAATAATATGCTTTATCAATGACATTTTGGGTTTCGAAATAATCAGATAAATCCTTAATTTTGAAATAATCAAAATCAACAACGGCATGACTTAGAAATACATTCATAGCAGCATGTTTTCTACAATATTTTAATGTTTCAGGAATGCCTTTATCAAGAACTTCTTTGGATTCTTCATCCCATGGATTATCTTGATAATTAAGTTCTTTTAATTTCTTCATAGACCATATTTGAACGGGTATTTTAGTAAGTTGGTTATAAAATAAATAAAGATGTGTCATATTTACTAAATCACCAAGACTATCAGGGAGAGTACTTATATTATTTTTTGCTAAATTTAAAACTTTAATTTCTTTTAACTTTCCAATCCATTCTGGAAGAGTTCCAAGTTTATTATGATTTAATGAAAGTATTTTAAGATTAGTAAGATTTTGAATAGAATCTGGGATTTTAGTTAGATTATTTTGCGATAAACTTAGTGATTCTAGTTTTGTTAAGTTTCCAATGGATTCAGGAATAGATTCTAATTTGTAAGTCCCTTCAAGGATAAGTTCTTCTAGAGATGTTAAATTTCCAATTGAATCCGGTATTTTCATTATCTGATGATTCCCTAATTTTAGAGTTTTTAATGAAGTGAGATTGCCAATAGATTCTGGTAGATTTGTTATTTTATTACTATTTAAATCT
>CAZBEU010000032.1:0-3260 GCA_964491005.1 uncultured archaeon
TGGAAATTATTTTAGTTTTATTTATTTGGTATGGAATGAAAATTTTAAATCAAAATAAATCAAAAAAAGAAGATAATAATTTATTATTTAAAGATGAATCTCAATATAAGTGGGCTCTTATTTTATTTTTATACAATCCGTTCTGGTTCCTACATAATGTATTTGGTTGGGATGTGGTTGGTTATCATTTTACGGATTACTTCTTTCTTTTCGTATTCTTTGCAGTGATCTTTTTCTATGAGAGAGATCAAAAAATACTATCCTATATATTTTTAGGTTTATCAGCAGGCTTGAAATGGTTTACACTTCCTGCTTTAGTATTATATGGATTACAGTTAATTGCTAAGAAAAATTGGAAAGAGCTTAAAAGATATTTATTATTTGCTGTAGGGATCGCTTTATTAACTCTTCTATTACCATTCATTTTTATAAATAATGCTCTCTCTTTATATATCAGTTGGCTAAATTTGAATCGGGTCTCTCTTTTTGGTTATTATATTCCATTCTATATTAAGATAATTCCTCTTATTATAGTATTATTTCTTTATTTTTGGAAGATATTTAAAAATCAAACATATTTATCGGCATTGGCTTGGTCTCTGATTATTTTTCTTTCTTTTGCTTTTTGGACGAGAACTTATCTTCGATATCTGTTAGGTCTAATTATTTGTGGTCATTTGTATTATAGTTTAGTAAATAAGAAATATAAAATTCCTTACATTAATATAAAACTAGATCAACATGAGTTGACTTTCTGGATTTCGTTTATTGGTGCGGGATTCTCTATATTATTTATATTTATAGGATTAGCATGAAAATAATCAATAATTTAAATAATCATTCTATTGTTCCCTTCCAGAAATAATTGCATCTATTTCCCATTCACCACTTTCTAATTGATTAGCATCTATATTAAAAAATTGGAAGGCAAATGGACGACCAAAGATGATTTCTACAATATAACCAAAAGAACTGATCGTAAAAATGAAGATTCTTTTCAATACTGCTTCAATACTTATCTCTAAATCTAACTCTTTAATAATTTCTTTTACAACTTCTATTTCTCTGTCATTGAATCTATAATGAAACTCAAGTTTAAAATCGACTGGAGTTGGTGCTTCTGCATCATCAAATGATAAACCCCTTCTTCTAAAAGGAAATATTTTATTCATATAAAAACCAAATAACTCATCATAATGATCTCTAAGTAAATGAGATATTTTTGATTGTTCACTATATTTTAACCAATACTCTTTCATTAACTCTATCAATCTCGGATAATTTTTGTACTTATTTTCACTAGATTCTTTTAATGAAATAAGTAATTGATTTCGTAATGGTTTAAACTCTGATTCTTTTCCTATTCTAGTCATGAAATTTTTAAATCTGATCGACATGGTTTTTATAATTATATAATTTGATCTACTTTTTTTTAAGGTTGTTTATTTTTTTATATGTTATTTTAGTAATATCACTTTTATTATTTAATTTTAGCTTCGTTTCATACTAAAACTAATTGTTTATAATGCGAAACAAAAAATTATCAAAAATTATCTTCACTATAATAATTTATTTGGATTTTTAATAAATGATTAGATAAGAATAATTTATGTGTTACTAAATTTAATTTGTATATTTTAGATATATTAATATTTTATTTTAGAAAATTAAAAATAGCCTTGATTAATTTAAATTGTTATATTAGTATAGTTTAGAAGAAAATTTTTTTTAATTATGAAAACTGAAAAGGTTGGCCTAATATATACTGAAGACTATCAGAAATACAATTTTGGTGATTCTCATCCATTAAGACCATTAAGATTATCCCTTACATATAGTTTAATGAATAAAATTGGATTGTTTAACAACAAAAAATTGGAAATACTTCATCCTAAACCTTGTATAAATGAAGAACTCGAGCTTGTTCATACTCCTGATTATATTGATGCAGTGAGTAAATTAAGTATAAATCCACAGGATAATTCTGTTAATCCTTCGGAATATGGATTAGGTCCCGGTGATAATCCTATTTTTAAAGGAATGTTTGAAGCATCTTCTCTGGTTTGTGGAGCTAGTATTATGGTAGCTGATATGGTCTGGAATGATAATAAATGTAATGTTGCCTTTAATCCTGCCGGAGGACTTCATCATGCTATTGAAAATAGAGCATCTGGATTTTGTATTTTTAATGATATTGCTGTTGCTTTAAGATATTTAAAAATGTTAAAAAAAGATATTAAAATAGCTTATTTAGATATTGATTGTCATCATGGTGATGGTGTTCAATGGATCTTTTATGAAGACCCAAATGTATTGACCATTTCAATACATGAAAGTGGACAATTTCTTTTCCCTGGAACTGGAGATCTTGATGAAATTGGTGAAGAAGATGGAACAGGATACTCTATTAATTTTCCTCTTATACCAGGTACAAATAATAAGCTATATTTAAAATTATTTAAAGAATGTATTCCAAAAATTCTTGATAGTTATCAACCAGATATTCTAGCAACTCAATTGGGTGTTGATACTCATTTTAGCGATCCATTAACTCAGATGGGTAACTCAATAGAATTATACAAAAATCTAGCTAAAGAGATGGATGAATACGCTCAGAAATACTGCAATAATAAATGGGTGGCTTTTGGAGGTGGAGGATATTCGATGACTGTTGTTCCAAGAGCATGGACCCTTTTTCTAGCACAAATGCTTGATGTGGAACTCCCAAATGAACTGCCAGAATCATGGATTACAGAAGTTAAAAAGATAGTAAAAGATGAAAAAGCTCCAAAAGAATTATGGGATTTAGACACTCAAATGGATAATCAATTATTTAAAAATTCAATTGATGCAGAAAATATGGAAAATTATATCAATACTCTGATTGAATTATGTCATGAAAAATTTTTACCATATCTGACTAGAAAATAGTATTTTTTATTTATTTTATTTTCATTATTTTTTTTGCATTTCTATAAATTATTAAATCTTTTAACTCTCAACTAGTTTGAGATAGAATTGTTATTTTATATCATATCTCATGAGCTTACTATTTGATGATTATAATAAAAATTCTGAATCATTTTCTCATAAAGTAATAAAGACCCTATTATATAATAACATTATATTAAAGAATAACAATATAGTAGAATCATCCCTCGAAAAATATTTTAAAAATCGAATTGCAGATATTTATTTTAAATTTGTTTCAGGTGAAGAAGTTGTTATAGAGGTTCAAAATTCCTATATTAGTATTAAAG
>CAZBEU010000033.1:0-7785 GCA_964491005.1 uncultured archaeon
AAAGCATTCCATCAATTAAATCCCTTTAATAAAGATCAATTTCTAAATGCTGAGATGATATATGACAAGATAAAAGACGAAAAAACAGCAAAAGTTATTGATAACTCATCAAAACAAATCTTTTTAAATCCCCCTAATCCATTAAATACATCAAAGGCATTGATATTAATAACAAAAATTCTTCACATTAATGCAAATTTAGCATTAAAAATAATGAATGATCTGTATCTAGATAAAATAATAACATATCCTAGAACTGATAGTGATATCTATAAGACGAATTTTGATCATAAAAGTCTTATTTTAAAATTTAATAATCATTCGCTTTATGCTTTATTTTCTAAAAAATTAATAGCTAATCAACTAATTTACCCTACAAAAGGAAAGAATGATGCTGGTGATCACCCACCAATAACACCAATAGAATCTTTAGAATTAGAAAATAATAGATTTAAAACTAAATTACATTCAAAAGTATATAATATATTAGTAAGACATTATTTAGCATTATTTGGGGAGAGAGCTATTGAATCAAGAGTATATCTCAAATTATCTATAAAGGAAGAAATTTTCAATTCTCAATTGGCAACTTTATTAACAGAAGGATTTATAGAAATTGTTCCTTTTTTAAAAAGAAATTATGATTCCTTAATCAGAATAACTCATGATATTATTCCCGTTGATAAAATTACTTTAAATAAAAAGGAAACGAAACCTAATCCAGAATATAATGACACCACTTTATTAAAGTTAATGGAAAAAAAAAATTTAGGAACTAAATCAACAAGACCAATAATAATACACATTCTTGAAAAAAGAGCTCTAATTCATAACTTTAAGAAGAAATATAAAATTACAGAATTAGGTATTTTTATCATTAAAATGTTAGAGAAAATATGGTTACCATTTTTAAAACCTGAATTTACACGAATGATTGAACAATTATTAGAAGAAATTAAAATAGGAAAAAAACAAAAAGAAGAAGTTATAGAAATTTTTAAAAATTTATTTTTGGAACTTTTTGATAAGTTGAAAAATAATCAAGAAAAGATATTAACTGATATTAAAAATTATAAAATAACAAACATTTCTGATAAGAACTCTAAATCATCATTAAAAAATATTACATCATGCAAATGTCCTTTCTGTCATCAAGATTATATGAAACTAGTGGAACCGAGAAATAAAAGGAAATTTTTAGTTTGTTTGAATGATAATTGTAAAGAAAAATATTTATCTCTCCCTAATAAAGGAAGTATATACATATTAAGAAATTCTTCGTGTAAAATGTGTGGATTCAATATTTTTAAAATAAATTATAGAAAAAATAATAAGCTATTACATTATTATTTGTGTCCTTATTGTTGGAATGTTGGACTAAAATTAAAAATATCAGGAAAGGGATTTTGCTCTAATTGCGATACTTATAAAATTGAAAAAAATATGTGTGTGGAAAAAAAATTATAATATTTATCACTTATCCTTATCAGTAATTATAAAAATTTTTTAACCAGTAGAAATAATAATATGTTATTATAGGATTTTTAAAAAATAGATTAAAATGAATCGATTAGGATTAATATCTGCTATTATAACCCTCTTAACATTATTTTTACCATTTATTCCTATAGGAATTTATTTTTGGAATGAGGTAAGTTCTACAGCTGAAGTTGATTCATTTATAAAATTACCTGTTTCTCTTGTTAATTTTAATAATAATCAATATTTTTTATGGGGTATTTTAAATCAAGATGGTTTTAATTTTTGGGTCAATAGTAGTTCAATGCCCTTTATCATCAGTTTTATTTTCCTTTCAATCTTAGGATTATTAGCGATTATATTTTCACTAGTAGGCTCAACAAAGAAAGATTCTCTAGGAAAGAGACTAATGAGTTATAATTTTCTTTCACTGTTTTTTATAATACTATACTCTATCTTAGGATTTACAATATACAGTGAAGAAATATTTGGAGTTAAATTTGGATTATTAGAAGTGTTTTCATATTTAGATTATGGTTTTTATATTATATTATTAAACCTCATATTATCATTTATAGCATTTATAAAACATCCATTAATATAATAATGTGAATAAATTATGAATAGAAAAATTGGATATATATCTAGTATCTTAGCATTTTTAATTGCATTAATAAGTATTATACCTATTTCTCCAGAAAATAATTTGAAAATTAGTTTTAGTATTTTTTCTATAGATAATTCAGAATATTATATATGGGGCAGTATAGAAAATGGAATATTTTCTTTAAATTCAATGAATTTGAATTTTCCGGAAAATATAATGGCAATTTTTCTTTGGATATTAATAGTATTTATTGGAATATCTTCAATTATAACGTCATTATCAAATACTAAATCTAATAATATATATAAATTATACGCATTAAATATTCTAATATCTGCTTTTTTGATCACAGTTTATACAATTATTGTTTTTACTCTATTAGATTGGAATGATTTCTTGTTTATTTTTTCAATTTTTGGATTAGGTTATTATCTTATTTTAATCATACTTTTACTTAATATTTTATCATTACATTTTTTTAAAAAAAGTGATTATTTATAAAATTGCTAATAAAAGATTGAATGAAATTGTTGAAAAAAAATTTTTATTCTATTTTGTGATTAATATATTGATATTTGGTATATGCTGCTCTTGTTAATCCCACATAATTATCAGATAATTTATAATATAACTTTTCATCTATTATTTTTTTTTCAACGTAATCATTAGTAAGAACATGGTTTAATGAACGAACAATTGTACCTAAAGTTACAGTACCTATATATCTTTCTTGTTTTTTTGCGATTCTAATTAACTCTAATTCTGAATGCCATGAACCATCTAGGAGAGCTTTTAACAAATCTGTTTTTATTGGAGTTTTAATACTTTTGATTTTATTGAATAATGCATCATAATCGGGTTTATAAAATTGTTTTATCAATTGATCTGAATTTATTTCTGAATCTGGTATATTTTCCATATTCATTTTACCTATAAAATAAATTATTGTGTTATGAAGATATATTTAATAAATATATAAATTTAGATGTAATATTGGTATATTACCTATTTTTTCTATATTTAGTTAAATATTTGTCTAGAAATACTAGTATTTTATAATATATCTTCTGGAATACCTTGATCAAAATATTTAGCTCTTGTTACCCAAGTATCTGAAAATTCTGGGATCATAGCTAAAATAGATCCACCTGTCCATACTGAATATATTCTTTCCCGAGGAGCCATTATTCGAATAGATTGATATTGTTTTTTTCTTCTGGTTAATTCTAATTCTAATTCTTGATATAATCTCGCTTTCATATTTGGGAACATTGATGATCCTCCTGAAAGAAATATATTGTTTAAAAGTTTTGGTCTAATATCTAAATCACATTCTTCAGTTACGTCTAAAATTATTTTATGTAAAGGATCAGATTCTAATTCAGAAGAGGGATTAAATAGTAATTCAGGTACAATAAATCTCTCTTTACTTAGATTTATTGTTGCGCCATCTGGTAAAGAATATTGTTTTTTATATTGTTCACTTCTTTTTAGATCTTCATTATAATCTAAAGATAGAAAACAAGCTTTTTCTTTTATAGCTCTTACAAGTTCTTTCCTGATTGATGATTCAACATTAAATCCAATTGAATCTTTTAAAATATCTCCCATATATTTTGTTAAGGTTCGTCCTCCAATATTTACGATTTTTATAGCATGATTCAGTTTGTATCCCTCATAGATCGGAATTATTCTAGTGCTACTATCTCCTATTTCAACTACTAATCCTGTTTGGAATCCTCCAGAATATAATGTTAACATAGAATCTAAAACAGGATAAAATGCCATACATTGATAATGTTCCAAAAAGAGATGAAATAGTCTCTCAATATCTTGTTTAGGGAATAATGGATGAATTGCAAAAAGTACGTTTACAAGTGTAGGATCTACTCTTAAATTATAAAATATATAATCAATAATTCTCTCGAAAAATTTCCAATCTGTTATTTTTCCTTCTTGAATTGGATACTCAATTTTGTAAAGCCCTAATGATTGAATTTCATCCCCAACATACAAATCTTGTTCTTGTTTAGAAAATTTAGCAGCAAATCCATGATATTTTGGAGTCCCAACCATAGTGAAAAATATCATTGAAGGATTATCTTCTCCTGAAAATCCACATTTACTACTAAATTGACCAATATCGAGAACAATTGTTAAATTTGGCATAATTTATAATTCTTTATTTCTATGATTATAATAATAAAATAATATTAATTAAAAATCTATTTTATTAACATTTCATTTTAAATTAGCACTAGTTTTAAAGGAGTATATGATGTATCTGGTATAAATGCTTCTCCAAATTGTGTATTGATATCATATCCTCTTAAAGATGCTTTATTCAAAATCCAATCAGAGATATTATCTATTAAAACTTTTTGTGATTTATAAAATTTAGAAAGTATTTCTATCTTTCGCTTATAATAATCACTGATATTAACTATGATATAGGAAGATCCAGACATATCCTGTAATTTGCATGAAAGTGATTCATAGTAATAAAATCCATATGGAATCCATTTTCTATTTTCTAATCCATAAGCATTTCCTAAAGAACAATGAAGAATACTTTCTCTAATTATAAATGAGAAATTACGATGTATTCTGTGAAGATCTTTATAGTGAGGCGCTAATATTATATGAGGTTTTATATTTATAATTAAATTTGAAACATTAATTATTTTTTCTCTCTCGATTTCTAAATCTCTATATCCTAAATTTATATATTTCCAATCTAATGATTCAGATATATTTTTTAATTCTTCTAATCTCTGATTTTCTATTTCTTTGTATTGAGAATTCTCTGAATATCCTCCTATTCCATAAGATCCAGTTACAATAATTATTTCAGATCCTAATGATTGATATTTTAGTAAAGTTCCACCACATGATATTATTTCATCATCAGGATGTCCAGCAAATACCATTATACGTCTTGGAATTAAAAATGTATTAAATTCATCATCAACTAAAACGCATTTTTTATTCATAATACCTTCTCTTTTTATTTATTATTCAATAAATGATATTATTTTCATTTTATATTTATAATTAATATTAAATTACAAGAGAAAAATAACAGAAAAATGGATATATGAATAATATATGGATGATATTCAAATTATAGAAATAATAAAAAAGAGAGGGTAATATAATTATAAGGAATTTATGAGTTAATCCTTATTCTCCACGCATTATTTTCTTTAGCCTATTCAATTCATCCAACATTTCATCTCTTAATGAGCTTAACCCTCCTCCTGGTTTAGCTGCCATAGGAGGTGCTTGAGGACTCATTTGTGGAGCTCCTCCTGGTGGTGCTCTAGGTGGCCCTGCCCCAGGTAATGTTGGTGCGGGAGGTAGATTTGGTGCTCTGGGTGGTGCACTAGGCGGACCTCCTCCTGGTGGTGCTCTAGGTGGACCTCCTCCTGATGGTGCTCTAGGTGGACCTGCTCCTGGCGGTGCGCTAGGAGGACCTGAGGATGGAGGTTTTGGAGCTGCGGATGCTGAAATAGAACCCGGTGGTGCAGGTAAAGGACTTACTTGTGAACCACTTAAAAGACTAAATAATGTACTAGCCGCTGCTGTTTTTACAGTAGTACTCGGGGCAACAACTTGAGCAGATGAAGTACTAACAGTTTGAACTTCTTCTTTGATGGTTACTTCTTTTAGGTCTTTCTCTGCTTTATTTAAAGACTCAATAAATGCTTTAATATTTTTAACAGTCTCTTCTAAATCATCAGTTAACCCTACTAATCCTTTTTTTAAAAAACTAATAACACGATTCAATTTCTTTTTTTCCGAAACCAAGGTTTTATCAAATCCTCAATATTTTAGAAAGTTGAATTATTAATAATTAATGTTATAAAGAATATATAATCCTTAAATATAAATTTATATATATTAAGAATAAAAATTTAATAAATTTATTTTTAACTTTATTTCATATTTTTGAGTGATTTAAAAGATTTAATATAGTAATAAGTTTAATTTATTTTTAACAAAATATATAATTCTTCTTGTCTTAAACATAATATTAATAAGAAAAAATTGTACTTATTAATAAAGCAAGATAACTTTCAATTAATTAAAAAATCAAGATAAATTAATATTAGTATATTTTTAGAAAAGGTGATATATTATAGGAAAAGCAGAACTTTTTGTAAAAAGAGTATATGAAATTGTTAACGAATTAAAAATTCCTCTCATTGATGAAAGAGTATATGATAAAACATTAATTAGTGGAAAAAATGCGATAGCTGTCGTTGTTTTTAAATTTGAAGAGGATGAATCTGTTATACGTGGATTTTTAGGATTGGCGGAGTATTTTCATAGTGTTATATTAAAGAAAGAGGATGAATTTTATATACCACATTCTACAATATTATTTAAATTGGAAAGTGTTTAGATAAAATAATTCTTTTTTTTACCTTTTTATTTTAAATAAATCATATTGAAGAAATCAAGAACTTATTGAATTATATTATTTTGATGATCTCATTCTAATACGAATTTATTTTTTCTATTTATATAAACAATATAAATTAATATCAGCCAAAAATATAAGAGATATAGATATCTGGGTGTAAAAATAATAATAATTGAAATAATAATGAAAATTATTAAAATCTTTTTTCTTTGAGAATGATTTTCTAATCGATCTTCAAATTGAAAACAGATCCATATCAGAAATAAAGGAATATGAAAAGTGAAATAATATTTGAAAAGTCCTCTGGTTAAGAATAAATGACTTAAAATTGAAAGTAATAATAATATATCGAATAATTTTCTTAGAGTTAAATTATTTCTTTTATTAGAACGATATATTAAATATGATGTATATAAAACAGCTCCAATTAATCCAATTCCAGTGAATGTAAGAAATCCAAATATATAGATTAACCAATACGGAGTATTAATCATCATTAGTGAACTATACCAAAACATTGGATTTATAAAAGTAGGTTCTTGAAATTCTGGTGAAAAATCTATTGTTTGATTAGCAGTATATGATAAAAGATATTTATCGGGCGCGATAATAATCCATGGTAGAGATCCAACAAAGAAAATCAAACCAATTATTAAAACACTTTTTATAAATGGTTTTAAAAAATTAGTAATTAATATTTTTTTATTAATAGATTTTAAATCATTTTCCTGATGTTTTTCATTTATAGTTTTAATTGTGATAAAAAGAATAATAGGCAATACAAAGAATATAACAGTTTGTTTGATCAATAAAGAGATCCCCAAAAAAATTGTTGATTTTGTATAAGATTGTATTGAAAGGAAATAAAGTGAGAGAATAAAAAAAAGGGTAACGAGAGATGTGTTTAAGAATAAAGCCCCCGTATATAGAATATTTAAAGGGGAAAAAAGCACAAATAAAAATCCCCATTTCGCTATTTCTTTACCAAAAATGTTTTCTAAAAATTTATACATTACAAATGGTATTAATGATTCTGCCACAAATAACGGTAAAAATACAAGTTCTAAACTTATAAATGCCGGAGCAGTAATGATGTATAAAAAAAGAGGTGGATAGAGAACAAGTTGATTAATAGGATCAGCAACAAATCCATATAATGCCTCTAGAAAATTAGAAATAGTACTAATATCTGTAAAAGTAAATTCTATATTAATATAAGGTACCCAATCAGTAAAAAGAAAGCTATGTGCATAGTTTTGATAATATATCT
>CAZBEU010000034.1:0-8124 GCA_964491005.1 uncultured archaeon
AGTATATTCATGCGGATGTACTACATCATGATTCATCTTAATCGCCCGTTTCCTCTAACGACGGGTTAGAACAAGTGAGGACCCCGTGTCCAAATTTGTTCACATTTATAGTTAGAGTACAATATTATGATAGTTTAACACATTTCGTATATGAAGATGTATTATTAACTTATGAATGGATTAACCGGGATCCTGTAGTAATACAACCAGATCCAATAAACATGGGATATTATACATTTACACTTAATACTTCAGATGCTTTAAGTACAGGACTGGAAAGTATAAAGATTAAAGCATATCTCGAAAACCACTCATTAATTGGGGGATATTTTGATATTGAACTGTCAATAATGGAGAGAAATACAAAATTAAATGGACAAATTAATCCGCAACCAATTAGTATGGAGATTTGGGTAGAAGATTTCCATTATTTTGTATATGAATATACTGATGCTGAAACAAGTCAACTACTTAGTGGGCTTAGTATAGCAACATTTAATTGGTATGAAATGGATAATTCAGGTTCCTTTCTAAACTCTAGTGGAGGAGGATCATTAATTCCAAATATTAATAAAACATATATATTAGATTTTAACACGGGATACCGAAATCCAGGATTTTATTTGATAACAGTATCATTGAAAAAGGATAACTATGAAAGAAAACAAATGACGCTCTTAATTAATATAAAATTAAGAGAAATGGAATATGATCTTACTGCTACAAATCTCAAAGGTAACCGAATAAATATTGCTCATGGAACTCAAATTGAATTTCAATTACAGATAAATGATTTATCAAGAGGAGGTATATTACTTCAAAATGCTGATGTTTCTTTAATTTTAAATCAAGTTAGATATAACTTTACTGAAACATCACCTGGAATTTATATATATAGTTTAAGTACAACTCAATTTGATGCTTTCTTTACATCTTATATTTTATCTGGTACATTAGAAGTACAAGTTGCTAATTTTACATCAATAGAAATGGGTTTAACTGTTGTTATAAAGATGGAAGAAATTTTTCCAGGAATACCAACATTCTATTTTCTGTTGCTTATCTCTGCTATCATTGCAGTTACTGGAAGTTTAGTGGCATATAGAATAATTCATTATGCAAGAATCCCAAATTATGTCAAAAAAATAATGAAAGTTCGAAAAATAATAAAATCGAAGAAGAAATTTTTAGAACCTATAAAAGCACCTACTAAGGAAGCAATGATTGTTTCTATGTTAGGAGATGAATGGAAACAGATTGGAATTTCATTAAATAAGAAATTAGATGTTAAAGGAAAAGCAAAGCTAATTAAGAAAGAAAAAATAACAAAACAAGGAGAAGATGTGATCAAATAATGCCAATTGGTCTAATAGTAATGAAATGGAGCAGTAGGTTAGGAGCCCAGATTTTAGAAAAATATCCAAAAGAAGTAGAAGTAACGGATGAAACGCTAATGCAAATTTATGCATCACATGAATATGGAGGAGAGGTAGGTATTGTAAGCTTTTTTGTGAGATCATTAAACATTACATCTTTTTATACAGGTCCAGAAAAATCTATCTATGTTATATTATTTTTAAATTTAGAAGAGGATCCTGATGAATATGAAGATGCATTGATCAATGGATCAAGATTAATTCTTAAAAATTTAGAAAATGATGCTTATAAAGCTATGATCCCATCTATATTTCAACGAATTTCTGCTTATCCAAAATATAATGATGAGCAAAAGTTAGCAATAATTTACAATGATGAAGTAAACAGATTAATTATTAATAGATTAAGAGAAGAAGGTGTATTTAGTAAATCTGAGCTTAAAATATGGTTAAAAGATGTATATAGAAGTCTTTTAACAGATATTGATAGTGTTTTAACTGAACTTATTAAAAAAGAAGTTATTAAAGAAAGTTCAGTAAAAGGTACACTATCAGAGATGATTTTTCTTTTAAATGATTTAATAATGATAAGGAGACCTCCCATTGATCTATATAATAATCCCGTTGAAAATGGACTTCCAGAACAATTTATTGACGATTATAAAAGGCAAATAACAACCTTCTTTGAATCATATCTCCCGAATGAAGATGATAATCTGAACGTATTAGAGATGATTCTTGATCCTGAAATATATCTTGTTTTAAGACTTCTCAGAAAAAATATGGCTTCAAGAAGTATGCTTGAGAAATTAAAAGCTCGCGGGCTTGATGATATTGATGAGACGTTAAAAAAAATGTGGGATGCTAAAATGATTAGTGTTTTTCAAGATAAAAATCAAACAGAATACTATGCTTTAATATCAGATTTTTATATTAGGAAACTATATCCAAAATATATTCTGAATAGGATTATCCAACAATATGAGGTCAAATCCAAATCTAACGAGGTTCTTTTAGAATATTTGAATGTTCTTGAAAATAATTTTTCAAAAAATTAATTTTTTATTATTTTTTTTCTATTTTATTTTTATTCATCAATTCTTTCATTTCTAAAGAATTTTCATAAAATTGTTTGCTTAAATTATCATCTCCTAATTCTAAACATAAGTCAGAAATTTGTTCATATAAATGTAAGGCTTCAGGTAATGCTCCTCTTTCTATCGCTAGTTGTGCTTCACCAATTAAAATATCTCTTTCAAAAAGAGGTTTTAATAGAGATATATTCGTATTGATCTCTAAAATATCAGAAATAATAAGAATCATTTTTTCTCTGTTATTTGGATCAATTGCAACCATAGAATAGGTTTTTAGCCCAATTATTTCTTCAATCTTTTGAATGCCTAATGCACCATCCAAATCTTGTTTATTTCCAATTACGGCACTATTTGCATAAGGTGCCTCAGATTTTATAATTTCCAAGAAATACCGACTTTTTTCTACATTCTCTAAAGTTGAATCCGTAATAATTAATACAGCATCGCTTCCTTGTATAAAATTATTCCATAAATAACTAAATTGCTCTTGACCAGCAAAATCCCATAATTGAAAGATCAGTTTACCTATCTTGATTGTTGCAATCTTTCCTGTGATGGTTGGTATATGTTGCATAGGAATTTCTTGATCTTTAATTAATTGTGTTGTAGTCGTTTTTCCAACCCCAGAAAATCCAACTAATGATATTTTAGCCCCTAAACTCTTATGAAGTCCATCAATTCTTGAATCAATAATTTCTTTAAATCCATCTTTATCACCACTCTCAATAAGGTCAAAGTAAAATTCTGAGAAATCTTTTTTTAATTTTTTCAATTCACTGAAAACCAAGTCTTCTTCATCTACTATCCCAGTGACTAAAATAATCATTAGATTTTTTTCTTTATCTAATATGTAAAAAATTTTATATTTGAAGATTATATTGTCTCCTAAATCATCTGTAGCTCCAAATTCAAGATCTCTCTTAATATTTTTCAAAAATTCATTAAGTATTTCTTTTGATATTGCTTTAGCAAATATTTGCTCATATATTATTTCATTATCCTTTAAAATATATATTTGTCTTAGCATAAACCTTCAATTTTTATGTTATGAGAAAAACCAGTTATTCTTTTATTATAGAATTGTAAAATTTCGATAAATAATTAATTCATATCTAATCTTAGAAACTGATTTATATGAAGATAAAATCAAACTTTTGATATTTAAATTTTTATAGTTAAATTAACCATAAGTTCCTTTAAATTTAAATATCTTTTTGGGTAATTATGATAAAAAACCTTGGATAGAGTAATCCGAAAACAATAAGTTTTTATATTAGAAGTTCTAAAAATAAAATTATGTACTCAATTTAGTACATTATATAAAAAATATTACTCAGTGAAAGAAATATGGTTAATACAATAGGTATGATTGATGGAATCTTAGCAATAGCTATAGTAGTAATATCAATTCTTATTGGACTGTTAAATATAATAAAAGCTAAAGCAAAACTTCAGAAAATATCGGGAATTATAATAATCTGTATAGGATTAGTAATGCTTGGTAATATGATAGACTTTTTTGTACTTCTTTTTACAGAATCTCACCTTAATGAGGCGGAGATATACATTATTCTAACATATATATGGATTGCTCCAATCTTAATATTAGGAACTTCAATGGGTGCAGAAGCTATATTACCAGATAAAAAAAAATTAGTGATAATCATATCTGCAATACTAGGACTTATCTTTGTTATCTTGATTTTTGTAGTATTATATGGTCTTGAAGGTGATCCTCCTTTTACTCCCAGTAAGAATTATGTATCTGGTGAAACATTAATTAATTTTAGATTCATCTTAGACGATCCAATGGGTATGTTATTGGTAGTACTATTAATTGCTTGCCTTGCTGTAATGTTAATTATTAATGTTATAGGTTCAATACAAAAGGCAGGAGAATCTTCGGGAGTTATAAAAACAAAATTTATTATGATTTCTCTTGGTTGGCTTTTATTCATTGTATTTGGAGTAGTTGATAGCATCATTGATCTTGGTGATCTAATTATGATTCCTCGACTACTTATTCTTCTAAGTGTTCTATGTTTATATTTAGGAACTAAACCATCATAGTTCTTAAAAATTTAAGATATCAATTTTTTTTATTTATTTTTATTTTTTTTTTATTTATCAAATTTTTAAGTCTATAATTCTATTTATCAAAAAAGCATTACACCGTCTCTTTTTAAATAAAATAATATCAATAGTTATTTAAATTAAGATCTGTGTGATAAAAAATGGCTTCAAATGTATTAGCTGAAAAAACACATATTGAAAGATTTTTTCAACCAGATCTAAATTTTGAAATGATATTAGATTTTGAAGCGCTAATAAATCATCACACATGTTTTAATACTCTTACTCCTTATTTATATTATCATTATAATGAATCTCCATTAAATAATATCATAAAGATAACTGATTTTTTACTTGCTAATATTAAAAATGAAATTGGTAAAGAATATCGATTGGAATTACGAAATAATTTTGCATTAATAAAAAATGATGAGGGAACTTACTTCTTATATAGAAATCATTTAAATGAGAAGAATTATCTAGATTTTATAAAAAAAATAAGACTTCTCATTCTTTCGTATGATATATTTGATATTAAAGAAAAGGGTGATTTATGCAGGCTAGAAAGATTTTTCATGAAAAAATATTTGAATAAGATTAATTCTGAATAGAAAAATAGTCTTTTTTTTTTATATCAGAAAAAAAGAAGAAGAAAAATCTTTAATTAAATTTTAGAGCCGCAATTCTCACAAAAATTTGCATTTTTTATAATATTTTGACCACAATAAGGACAAAAATTTTTACCCATAGATTCTAAAGGATGATCAATTTTTTTAGGAGGAGGAATATATTCTTCCGCTTGTTCATATTGTACCTTTTCACCAAGAATAATTTCTCCCGTTTCAGGATTAAATTTATATCTTACTCGGCCTTGAGATCTTAGATCTAATAGAACCCTTAATACATCAGAGGGTTTTATTCCTACTTCTAATGCAATATTTTCAATTTTATGCGTTCCTTCATAATTTCTATCAGCAATAGTAGCCATTATGGATTTTTTATAATTATAATTTGTATATAATTGACCAAATCCACCTAAAATTATAAAAAAAGCAGGAATAAATAGCCAATAACCCCAATTTCGTAGACCAATAAAATCTATATCTAAATATTCTAAAACAAGAGATCCTATTGCTACGAATAAAAAAACTAAACCTGTTCCAAAAATACTAATTGCAGCTTCATATTTTCCTTTTGAATAATATCTTTTATATGATAATTCACTCATAGTATCAATCTTGTATTAATTGCTCTTTTTATTAAAAAAGTAAGGATAATATATAAAAGTACTTTATACCAATTATTATTTTTGATAATAACTAATTTTTATTGAATATCAAAAATTTTAAAATAAAGATATACAATTTATTTAAAATAATAAATTAAAATATATATAAAAAAAGTTATAATTCATTTTTCTTGAGCTTCTATCTCAGATAAAATAACTTTCCAGCTTTTATCAATTCCTTCTTGAAGTGTAATGAGTTGTTGTTCAGAAACCGCTCTAAATCTTTTTTGTTTGGAAAGATATTCGATTAATGGAATTCTTTTACTTGGATCTGAATATTTTTTGCTTGCTTTTGAAATTGTTTTAACGCCATTTTCAACTTCATATAAAATCCATAATCCGGATTTTATAGCTAATCTTGCCATTTCAATAGTATTTTCAGCACCATATCCCCATCCAGGAGGACAAGGCGCTAAGATGTGAATATATTTACATCCTTCGATATCTTTAGCTTTTTTGAATTTTTCATATAGATCTAATGGTTCAGATACACTACAAGTAGCTATATAAGGAATTTCATGTGCTTCCATAATTCGAGGTAGATTCTTTTTATAACGTTGTTTTCCAAATGGAGTTGTTGTAGTAATTGCAGAATGAGGTGTTGAACTGCTTCTTTGAATTCCGGTATTCATATATGCTTCATTATCATAACATACATATAAAATATTTGAATTTCTCTCAGCTGCACCACTTAGTGCCTGTATACCAATATCTGTAGTTCCACCATCCCCAGCAAATACTAATGTAGTCATTTTCTCCCATCCTTGATTTGGAAATCTATATGCTTTAGCCTTAAATGCTGCATCAACTCCAGTAGCTGCAGAGGCCCCAGCAGCAAAAGCCATATTTATAAATGGAAAATTTGGAGCAGTTTTAGGCCATAGACCAATAACAACATTTAAACACGATGCTGGAGTAACTAAAGCTGTGTTAGGACCTAAAGCTTTCATTGCCCATCTCAGAGCAATTTCAAGACCACATCCAGCACAACATGAGTTACCCGGAAGAAAATATTCTTCATATGCTTCATTTAACGATTCTTTTATTGTAACCATTTATTTCACCTCTAATATTCCATCCCAGAGAGTACCATGAATTAAATTATCAGGTAATTCCCCAGTTTCTTTTATTTTAATTAGGGTCTTTAGTTCTTCTTTTTGTTGTTCTAAAGTTACCTCGCGACCACCTATTCCTGCCATCATTGGTAATACTTGAGTAGTTATACCTGTGTTATAAAGAGAGGTTAAAATATCACCACTTACAGGACCACCTGTAGGAGAGCCAAACGCAGTTCCCCGATCCATAACACCAAGAATGTCTACTTTTTTTGCTATTCTTCGGATATCTTCTGTAGGAAAGGGTCGATAATATCGTAATTTTACCATTCCAACTTTATATCCTTCTTCACGTAGTTCTTCAACTGCTTGTTCCATTTGTAAGGCTAAATCGCCATAAATTATAATTCCAACATCCGCATCATCCATATTGAATTCTTCAATTAGTCCATTGCCATAACTTCTTCCAAAGGTTTTCTCAAACTCTTTTGAAGCTATTTTTATCTTATCTTTAGCTTTCATAAGAGTATCTTGAATTTTCATCCTGAATTCACTATAAAATCCAGAAGGCATAATAAGATTACCATGCATCATAGGTCTTTCAGGATCAAGAAATATTTGAGGCCATCCCTTTTCATCAGGTAATGGTGGAAGGTATTGATCTACAAGATCTTGATCTTCAATTATAACTGGTTTTGATGTGTGAGAGAGTATAAAACCTCCATACGCAACAAATTTAGGTAATAATATATCATGGTCCTCACAGATTTTATAAGACATTAAAATTTCATCATATATTTCTTGATGTGTAGCACAAAAAGCACTCATCCAACCAGTGTCACGAGCATTTATTACATCCGAAAAGTCAGCCCATATATTCCAAGGAGGAGCTGCACCTCTGCTTGCAATAGCAGTAACAATAGGTAATCTTGTTCCAGCAGCCCAATGGATCATTTCATTCATATAAAATAAGCCTTGTCCAGATGTAGCTGTAAATGTTCTCGTTCCAGCTATACTCGCTCCAATAACAGAAGCCATTACTGAGTGTTCACTTTCTACTCTAATATATTGAGTTCCTGGCATTTCTCCGCCATCAACAAATTCAGATAATTTTTCAACTACAGTAGTTTGGGGAGTAATAGGATATGCACTAATCATTTGAACTCTTGCAGATTTTGCAGCATAAGCAGCTGCAACATTTCCTTTAATAATTTTAGTTACTCTTTTTTGTATAATAT
>CAZBEU010000035.1:0-3928 GCA_964491005.1 uncultured archaeon
TTAGGAATATCAATATCTTCTAAAATATAGCAATAAGTCTTTTTAATATTTTTTCTAATTATATCATAGCTATCCTTTAAAGAAATTTTCTCTCTATCAAATTCTTTATGAGTTTTATAAATTTCACCTTTGGTATGAATATGGGAGCACTTAATACAAAAATAAGGATTTTTATCATTTTTAGTCATATTAAAACCTTAGGATTGGTTTTTAATTTGATTTTGTATGTCCAAATAGAATGAAAGATTATTCTCTTCTTTAAATTTTATTTTAATCATCTCTATCTCAGATTTATATTCATTTATATTAATATCAATATTGTTGAGTAAGATAGAATATAAATAAGGAGCAAATGAATCTATTCTTTTATACTTTTCAATTGATTTAATAGTTTTTAAATGAATTTTATTAACACTATCTAACATCTTGATTAGTTTTTGCTTCTGTACAATATTTTCGTCCTCAAACTTACAACCCTTTTTATCTAAATTTGATTGTTTTGATAAGATCGTATTTATTTTATTCATACGATTTGACAAAATTTCTTTCAAAATATATTCAATATCATATTTTAGGGAATTACCCTTTCCTAATATATTAAGAATATATATAAGTAAAATATTCAATTCCATTTTCAACTTTTTTTCTATTGATTATTTAATCTCCAAAAATGTTTTCCAAATTTTTCTTTTTCCTTTAATAATCCCAATCTTACTAATTCTTTTATTTTTTCATTAAGTAATCTAACCGCTAACATATCTTTGATTCTTAGTTTAAAAATTAAATGTTTTATATTTTGCCATTCATTACAATCAAAAGCTTTTAAAATCATATCTGTTGTCAAAATAGGAGAATTATCTTTATCCTTTGATAAAATTTCTTCATAAACATTAAAAGATGTTTCTTTTTCTAGGGAACTTAATCTTTTTTTTATTTTATTAACATCTTTCATAGAATCTTTTGATTTATAATCCTGAGATCTTATCGTAGAGTTATATTTCTTAAATTTATTGTTTATAAATTTATTATAGTAATAAAAATTAAGATCATTATCAGATTTATTTTTTTGATATCTTACTAAATCCTGATAATATTGAGATAAATCGTTTTTTTCTAAAAGTATTTTTTTTTCATTTTCATTTAATTTGAGAGTATCAATTTGATAATTCTCAATATTAAAACTTTCATTATTTATATCCTGTTTGATATATTTATCCTGAATCCTTAAGATTTTTTTATTTATTGATTCTAATTTTAGTTTAATACTCTCTTTTAGCAGAGTAATAAAACCCTCTTCAATATTATTTGATTCATTAAAATTCTGAATTATTTCTAGGATTTCTTTTTCCAATTTTAGATTAAGATTAAAATTAGAGATATATTCCACCTTGCAATTTAATCTTATAGATAATTGATTTTATGATAATACTAAAGTAGTATTTATCCCTTGGGGATGGAATATCATTGTGAATATAATTCACTCTTCTTATTGCTACTTTAGTATATTTATTATCTTTATCTCTAAAATATAAAGTTTACTTTATTTTTGACTAAAAGAATAATAAAAATAATTTTGAGCTTTCAACAATATGGGAAAATCCATGATGGCATATGACCTTATATGTCTCTCTATAATTGTGTTTTATTTTACTCTTTTAATTGTCACTAGAGTATGATTAACCTATGATATGAAAAGGATATATTTTTTTTTATAAATAGTCTTAAAAATGATTGCACCATTAATTATTTTGATTTTTTATATTTTTCTCCGCCTTTTGACTCTTTCAAATTCTTAGCATCAATCTCTAATATAATTTCAATTAATAATAGTTCAATATCTAAATCAAGAGAAATATATAAAAAAATGCAATTTAACATTAAAAGTAAGAAATTGGGGAAATTCTACAATAATATAGGATGCTTTAATTGAAAAAATTCAAAATGTATGCTATAGCTATGAATTATACTATAATTATCATTCATAAAAACACGGATCATCTACAATTCTAAAATTCTCATTTAACATATCCAAAGATATCATGTCATCATTTTCAATTTGAAAATTAAAAATATCGATATTTTCAAGGAGATGGGTTTTACTGCTTGATTTTGGAATTTCAACAATACCATGTTGTAATCCCCATTTTATCATTATTTGAGAGGGTGTTTTTTGATACTTTTTACTAATTAATTGTAGCGTTGGATTATTAAACTTCTGCCCACGAGTCAATGGACAATATGCTTCTAATCTTATATTTTTATTAACACAAAATTCTAACAATTTTTTTTGAAATAAGAATGGCGAAAATTCCACTTGATTTATTACGGGCATATAATTTGAGTTATTTTTCAATTCATCTAAATGAGTTATAGTATAATTACAAACTCCTATAGCTCGGATTTTTCCATCATCATAGAGTTTTTCCATAGCTCTCCATGTCTCTAATCTTTTTACTCTTGGCCAATGAATCAGATATAAATCAATATAATTTGTATTTAATTTTGACAAACTTTTTTCGAACGATCTTAAAGTTCTTTTATATCCTTGATCAGAATCCCATACTTTTGTGGTAATAAAGATATCTTCACGAGGAATATTACTTTCTCCAATAGCTTTTCCTATTTCTGTTTCATTATCATAAAATGACGCTGTATCAATTAATTTATAATCCATATCTAAAGCCCATTTAACTGAATTTATTGCTTCCTTTCCGTACAAATTCCACGTCCCTAATCCTATAATAGGTATACTTACACCATTATTTAATTCAAAAACAGAATCTTTTAAAAATAGCATGACAATAAACTAGAATTTAAAAACTAATAAAATTTTTTGACTTTAATTAATAATCTAATATAGATATGAGTGAAAAAGTAGAAGACCGTATTAAAGAATTAGAGGAAAGATTAGCAAACACTATTCCAAATAAACATACTATGAGATCTATAAATTTCATTAAAGCTCAACTTGCTAAACTCCGCGAGGAATTAATAACAATTGTTAGTTCTAAAAAAGGAGGTGGAGGAGGTTTTGGAATTAAGAAATCGGGAGATGCACAAGTAGCTTTCATTGGATTTCCTTCTGTGGGAAAATCATCTTTACTTAACTTGCTTACCGAAGATAAAACACATTCTAAAGTTGCGGCGTATGAATTTACAACACTTACAGCTATTCCTGGAATGTTTTATATCAAAAAAGCAAATATACAATTAATTGATTTACCTGGAATAATTCTTGGAGCTGCTGCGGGGAAAGGACGTGGTAAAGAAGTATTAGGAACCGTACGCTCTGCAGAATTAATTCTTATTATAATTTGTTTTAAAGAAGATGGATCTGTTAATTTTTCAGATTTAGATATAATCAGAAAAGAGTTAAACGATGCAGGTATTCGTTTAAATAAAAATCCCCCTCGAATTCAGATAAAAACTAGAACAAAAGGAGGTATTCATTTTACATACAAAGGAAAACAGGTCATGACTACTGATGATGTCAAATCATTAATGAATGATCTAAAAATTCGAAATGCTGGTGTTTATTTTTCAGAACCAATGACTACACCAGATGATTTAATAGACTATATAATGGGAAATCGTATATATACGAAAGAGTTTGTTGTAATTAATAAATCAGATTTAATGAATTCACCTATATCAGATAAAGAGATTTCAGATAAAATTGGTCATAACCATTGGGTAATGATCTCCGCAAAAAATAAAGAAAATATCGATTCTCTTCGTCACAACATTTTTAATGAATTAAATCTAATAAGAATCTATCTAAAACCTCCAAAACAAAAGGCAGATATGGAAAATCCAATTATTATGCATCATGGAGACACGATCGAAGTACTCTGTAATAAAATTCATAAGAGATTTGTAAAAGATTATAGATATGCATTAGTATGGGGTAAATCTGCTAAACATCCTG
>CAZBEU010000036.1:0-3375 GCA_964491005.1 uncultured archaeon
ATACAAGCAGGATTTGATTCATTGGAAAAGTTAGAACAATATAATCTAATTATTTTATCCTCTCCAAGAAACAATACAATTTCTGAAACTGAAATAAAGATCATAGAACAATATGTAAAAAATGGCGGTAGTTTATTAATTATAAGTTCAACTGGGGGTGATTATAAAAACCGTACAAATCTCAATGAATTAACCCAACATTTTAAATTTGAGTTTATTAGTGATGAAATAAATGATTCTATGAATTATGTTAACCTTCAAAAAAGACCTCTATTTAATAAATTTAAGGCACACATAATTACAGAACATGTAAATAAAATAGTGCTCTCGAGTGCTTGCTCATTAAAAGTCTATGATTATATTGAAGAAGAAAATGATATAAATATAGATAATATTCTACATTCAGACTTAAA
Organism: uncultured archaeon; assembly: GCA_964491005.1. Lineage (GTDB taxonomy): Archaea > Asgardarchaeota > Lokiarchaeia > Sigyniarchaeales > SOKP01 > JAFGOA01. The sequence continues at coordinate 414 of CAZBEU010000036.1, forward strand.
TGCTTGGCATAGTGTGTATAATGGAAAAGATTGGGTAGAAGAAGATATCCCAAAAAAGCCCTTGATAGTAGCTGTAAAATATTTTAAAGGAAGGGTTGTTGGATTTGGTAGTTTATCTTTATTCTCCTCTTTAAGCAGAGAATATGGATTTTATGCATATGATAATGATGTCCTTATTGGAAATATTTTAAAATGGTTAATTGAGAAAGATACATCTGAAAGAAAGATAGTTACATTTAGTATTGATAGGGATTTATATAAATGGGCAGATAAAATAGTAGCAGATGATAATTGGGACAATATGTCTGACCTATTCAATGTTGGGATAGATAATTTTAGAAAAAATTACAAAGAAATAATGAATAAACTTCAACTTAAAAGAGAAGAAAAAAAAGAAGCGTATAAGAAAGAACAAGTGCAAAAACAAAAAATTAAAAAAATTCATGTTGAAAAAGAGAAAGAAAAAGAAAAAAAAAGGTTAGATTTGATTCCTGAAAGAAGCAAAGATGATTTATTAGATATTATGAAAGATTTAGAAGACATTACTGGAGAAAAATACGAGTATATGACAGATATAGGAATAGATACTAAAAAAAAAGAAGGAAAAAAAACACCTAAAAAGAAATAGATATTGTTCTTATTTTATTTTTTAATTATTTTCATATAATAATTAGAAGATTCTTGTCGATCCCAAAAATTGATATTGAATCATTCATTTTCTTATTCAAAGAAAAAAAGTTTTTGGTATGCAGCAATTTATATTTGTTCTGGGAAGTAATTGGAAACTCTCCTTAGCGGAACTGGACATATGTCTAAGAAGTACTCCTTTTAAAGGAAAAATAGTCGATTATTCTTCAAATATTGCAATAGTTGAATTTAGTAAACTTATAAATGATAAATTTTATGTTGATAAATTAGAAACTCTTCAATATTATTTGGGAGGAATACAAAAAATAGCAAAAGTTTCTAGTTTCATAAATTATCAAACATTAAAAAAATCATTTCCAATAAAAACCATTAAATTTAATGAAATTAAAAAGGAAAGACAAAAAATTAAAAATGATCTTGTTAATATTTTAGATGATATCTTTCCAATTATTAATAACGAAAATATTTTCTTTGCGAACTCAATTTATCCTAATTTATATGATGATATTTACTACAAAGAGGTTGTATTAAAACATTTACTTCCGTTTTTAAATAAAGGAATTAGAACAATTTTAAAAGAAAAAGGAGCAACTAAAGCTCTATACTATAAGTATCCTCAAAAAAATATTGATTCTGGTAATTTAAATCCAATATTTCCTCATCATGTGATTAAATATCAACTACTCAAACCTAATAGAGCAGAAATTATAATTGGAATAACTGAAGAAGGAATTTATATTGGAAGAACTTATACTGTAGATGATCCAAATTTCAAAAAGAAAATAGATGAAGAAAGACCTAAAAGAGAATTCAAAAGTGCAATTTCGCCAAAATTAGCAATAATAATGTTGAATTTTCTCAATATTTTTGAAGATAGAAAGGAAAAAAAGATTCTCGATCCATTTGTAGGTAATGGTACTATTGCATTATTTGGGTTAATTGAAGACTTTCAAATGTTTGGTTCAGATATTAATAAAAAGAAAATAGATAATACTATAGAAAATGTTAAATGGCTTCAGAATGAATTAGAATTACCTCCTATACCAAATATTGGTCACAAATTTAAAACCATAGACATAAAGAATTTGTCAAAAATATATAAAGAAGGATTTTTTGATGGAATAGTAACTGAGCCTGATTTAGGACCTTTTTTTAATGAAAAACCATATTATTCTGATGGTATTGAATTAATGGAAGCAAAACTCCAGCCTTTATATGAAACCATATTTAAAGAATCTTATAAAGTGTTAAAACCTAAATCTAGAATTTGCATAGTATCACCAGTAATAAATATCCTTGATGATTCTCATGATCTACGTATTGATATTGAAAATATTGCAAAAAAAAATCAATTTAAACCTATACCACTCATTACAGCTAAAAGAATTGTAAATAAATCAAATAAGATTCTACAATTTAATAAATCAAAATTATTTTCAATAATAGATACAAAAAAAGGACAAATTGTGAAAAGAAAAATATATGTATTTGAGAAGGAATCAATTTAGAGAATTTTATGAATTTTAGAGAAATTTTAGATAAAGTTGAAAATAATATAAAGGGTAAATCAAACTTAGGGAAATTAGAAGAAAAAGGTTCAGATCCATTTAAGATATTAATAGCTACAGTACTATCGGCAAGAACAAAAGATGTAATGACAGAGAAAGTGACTGAAAGATTATTTAAAAGATATAATACGCCAAAATTAATTGCTACGGCAAATTTAGAAGATATTGAACTTATAATAAGGAGTATAGGATTTTATAGAGTAAAAGCTCAAAGAATTATTGATATTTCAAATATTTTAATGACAAAATATAATGGTATAGTCCCCAATAATTTTCAAGAATTAATAAAATTACCTGGAGTAGGTCCAAAAACAGCTAATTGCGTTCTTGTTTTTGCTTTTAAGATTCCAGCAATAACAGTAGATACACATATTCATCGTATTCCAAATCGACTAGGATGGATTCAAACAAAAAAACCAGAACAGAGTGAAATTGCTTTAAAAAATTTAATACCGAAAGAATATTGGTTAAGATTTTCCAGATTATTTGTTAAATTCGGACAACAAATTTGTAAACCTTTTCGTCCTAAGTGTAATATTTGTCCGTTAGAATCTATCTGTCAAAAAGATTTTACAATGGAAAAAGAAATAAGAGAGAAAAGAAAAAAGGCAAAAGAAAAAAAGAATTTTAGAATAAAACAAAAAATGAGAGTTGGATAATTTTAATTTTTATCCTTTGAGCCTCAAGAAGACCCCTTCCTTTAGGAATGGGATGAATTGAGTCTGATTGTATGAATTAATAAATCA
>CAZBEU010000037.1:0-2665 GCA_964491005.1 uncultured archaeon
GATACTAATGATATAAATGCTGATATCTCTGGAGGAGAATTTAATAGTAATCTCCTTGGAGATTGGGGTCAAAAGTCTGTTATCTTAAGTTCCTCTGCTTCTGAATATAATCAATGGGATACTTTTATTAAACCTGGAGAACTACTTCAACCTGATCATTATGGGATAGATTCATCGGGTGTTTGGTGTGATCATAATTTTGATGATGACGCAGCGGATCAAGTTCCAATCATTCATTTCAAAAGAGAAGTAATGATGGATCAACCTATGGATGATTATGAAATTACTTCAGCTTCTTTAGAAGTACATATTGATGCGGAATGTGATCTTAATATTGATACACCGAAAGATGATACTGATGAAAACTCAGCTAATCAAGATCAAGATCCTATAAATAACCCACAAAGTTTTGATTTTTGTAAATTTAATGTTGAGATCTCGGATTACAATATAAATGATCTTAATACTTATGAAATGGGATCTAATCAAACTGTTGAATTTGGATAAGGTGATACACCTTCTACAGGATAATCATCTGATTATCATACTGGAGATATGGAAATTAAAGATCAACAAACAATTATTGATGCATTAACAAATGTTTTTAATATACATTCTACAAATTTTACAGTCATTATAGGAATATTTATTAATTGTGCTGATAATTATGGTGGACAAGAGAGGGATTATTGGAGAAATTTAAGTATTGATTATCTAAATTTAACATTTACTTATGAAAAGATAATTGATCAATCCACAAATATTAAATTATATCAAGATACTGGAAGTTTTTTACAAGATCTTTCTGATAATGGATATTCCGATTATAATTCATATTCTGTAAATCTTGCTAGATTAAATTTCACATATAAAGTTAATCCCTATTGGCCTTCTAGTTCTCAAAATTCCGAAGTAAGAATTTCATTGAATAATGGTTCTAGTTATGTTTCCCAAAAATTAATTTTAGCAGATACTAACCCCTCGGCTATAAGTTTTAATTTAATTGATTTAATCAAAGGTTTAGATAATATTGAAGTGTCAATTATAATATTTATAGCAGATGAATTTAATTTGAATGAAACTATTGAAGTGTCTATTGATTCGATATCATTTGAAATAGAATATACAGTATATTTTGATGATTATTCTACTTCAATTGAAGTTGATATAGATGGTCAACCTTATACAGGTCTTATCCATATTCCCGTTTTTCGTGAATTAGATATAGTAGTTAGGTATTTAAATGATACCTTAGAGCCTATATATGGTGCTGATGTAACGCTAACAGGAGATGCAGTTGGAGATTTAACACCTAATGGGGATCATTATGATATTACATTAAATACAACAGATGATCTAAGCTTAGGATCAAATACAATTACAATCGGAGCAAGTAAAAAGAATTATTCTCCTAGTAGTACACCAATTATCATAGTAGTAGATGCTATTAAAGGTGAAATCTCAGGAGATAATTTTGCTAATGATCATATAGATGTAGATACAAATGTTCCTAAATTTGTACAATTATATCTTAATGATACAGATAATGATCTTCCTATTACTGGCGCTACTGTAACATACACTGGAGGTCTTGGGAATGGAATCTTTACTGACCCGGAAAATGATGGAACCTATAATGCAACGATTTTATCTCCTTCAAATGGGTTTTATTCTATTACTGTTAGTGCCGTAAAAGGACCGGACTATAATATAGCTAATTATCAGTTCGATGTTACTTCAACTACTCCAACAGACACGGATGCAAATCTAACATTATATTTAAATAATAATAAAGTAGGTGTAGGTGGATTGTTAAATATTCCCTCTAGGAGAGACATAAATATAATTGCTGAATATATTAATGGAACAGATGGTACACCTATCGAAAGTGCAACGATTGAATTACGAGATGATGGAAATCGATTAATTGGAGAATTAAATTGGGATTCAGGCAATTATACTCTTCAAATTAACTCTTCTGAGGATTTAAAATTAGGATTTAACTCATTAAAACTCTCTGCGGAAAGATATTATTTTTCTTCAGAGGAAATTTTATTCACCATTAATGTGCTTCCTATCCAAACAGAGCTTATTCTTCAAAATATAAATGGAACGTCTATTAGTTTAATTGCAGGAGGAAATGCATTTATAGAAATAATACTTAACGATACTGATAATGATTTGTTTATTAAAGGTGCTGTAATTACTTATATTTGGGATTATGGAAGTGGAGTATTTATTGATCTTGATAATGATGGAATTTATACTACTACAATTTTAAAAATACCAGAGGGAAGTTGGGATATTACAATTAGTGCAATAGTGCAAGGAGATTATGAATTTAGTCCTTTAATTATTCATATTGATAGTAGAGCACCAATTGGTCAAGATCCAATGCTTTATATTATTATTGCTGGAGTCTTAGGAATTGCTGTGATTGGGTTGGGTACATATTTTGCTATCTATCAAAAGATCCTGAAATATCCTCCAACAGTACGAAAGATTAGGAAATTAAAAGGAAAAATTAGTAAAGGTAAAAAACCGAAATCTGTTGATTTTGATAATCGAACGAGTTATATAAAAGAAATATATGAAGACAATAAGATTTTTGCACAACCAGTATCATACAAAACTGAAATTAAAAAATAAAATCTAAATTTTTTTT